>CALLPU010000022.1 GCA_938016235.1 uncultured Granulosicoccus sp.
GCCACATGCTGTTCGATGGGGTTATCACAAGTCATGGGAACAATTTTGCCCCCCGCCTTGGCATTCGTCATGGCTTCCAGTGGGTCTTTTGCGCACCAGACACTTTCCAGATCCTTGTGCCCCTGGGAACCCAGGCCAGCGCGCGGAAACAGGAGGTATCGCACTCGTACGCCCTCTTCCAGCAATGTATCCAGCTCGGCATGCAGGCGCCGGCAGTAGCCGCAGCTGATATCCGTGAATACGGTTATCGATCGGGTGGACGGTGTCTCAGGCTCATAGATCAGCATGTTCTCCTCACCCACATCCTTGATCAAGGACATGTGAATTCCGCCAAGGCGGCTGTCAGTCAGATTCACCCGATCGCTCAATCGTATGACGCTACCATCAACCAGGTATTCCGCCGTTTCGTCAACATAGTAGATTTGCCCGTCTGAAACCAGTTCATAGAGGCCGGGCACAGGCGTCTCTTGCAGACTGGTTATACCAATGCCTGGAAGGTTTTCAGACAGGCGGGCTTTAACGTCTTCGAGTGTGGATTGCGCCAACGCATTGGAAACCATGAATGTAACAGCCACCGCCAGCAGGGCAGTAACTCGAATTAGCGTAGTCATAATAATAAGTATATCCGCAGGGAACCAGCATGTGGAGTTGCGATAATGCCGTAAAGTTCCATAAAAAAACAGAGATTTTGCACTGCAATACATTACCCTCGTGGGTGATGGCTGCGGTGTAAAGTCTTGAGCCGCTCACGCGCAACATGCGTGTAAATCTGAGTCGTTGACAAACTACTATGCCCTAGCAGGAGTTGCACCACCCTCAGATCGGCATCGTGGTTAACCAGATGAGTGGCAAATGCGTGTCGGAGCACATGGGGTGACAGCGGTATTTTGATATTTGCTGCCACACCGTAATCCCGTATTCGGTACCAGAAGGCCTGACGCGTCATCGCTGAACCACGAGCCGACAGAAAACACACATCGGATCGACCCCGTAACAACGCTGGACGCGATTCACTCAAGTACCGATTCAACCACTCGACTGCAACATCACCCATCGGCAGCAACCGTTCCTTGTTGCCTTTCCCCCAGACACGCAGCACCCCTTGCGATGTTCGCACCTGATCCACCGTCAACGTGATGAGTTCGGATATTCTGAGTCCACACCCATACAGTACTTCCAGCATGGCTCTGTCCCGTAAACCCAGATCACTACTGACAACCGGCGCATTCAGCAGCAATCGTACTTCAGATTCTGTTAGCACCTTGGGCAGCGGACGACCAACAACGGGTGATCGGATCAACGCGGTGGGATCTTCCGATACCAGTTTTTCTCGCAGACACCAATGGTAGAAGCGTCGTAATGCAGACAACAATCGCGCTGCGCTGCGAGCACTGCTGCCGTCCTGAACGCGTATCGCCAGACAATTCATGATGTCAATCCGCTGGGCGTTGAGTAAGCCGCTCCGCTCCGCCGTGATGGAGGCTGAGAAAAAACGAATATCGCTGTTATAGGCTTTGATCGTATGCTGACTCAGACCTCGTTCTACCAGTTGGCTATCGGCAAACCGGCGCAACAGACGTTTGTCCTCATCAGACAACACAGTGTCTCTTTTCGATTTCTTGTTGCGCGAATCGGCGGACTTGGCGTTAGCATAGGGTTTGCCCATGCTCGAAGGATACACATGAACTTGTCGACGCGCGTCCACAACGATGCTGACCCCTCTGCCATATCGATAGACGAAGCGCGTGAACGTATCAAATCGCGCTTGTCAGTGCATACACCGTCGGAACAGATCAGCTGTGCAGATGCGCTGGGCAGGATTGTGGCCCACGATATCGAATCTCCCATATCGGTTCCTCCTTTTAGAGCATCTGCCATGGACGGGTTCGCGGTGCGAGCAGCAGAATGCCATGCGCCTCTGAAGATCAAAGGACAATCGCTCGCCGGGCACCCGGGAAACGACGTATTGGAAGACTTTTCATGCCAACGTATTACCACCGGCGCGAGAGTGCCTGACCAGGCTGACAGCGTTGTTCAACAAGAAAACACTGAGCGAAGTGGCGAAACACTGATCGTCACTCAGCAACCTGCTACCGGCCTGCATGTGCGCTTACCCGGATCAGACAGCCAACAAGGGACCATACTGATCAAAGCAGGTACCCGGATAGGTGCTGCACAAATAGCGTTGCTCTCAGGACATGGCATCGACACACTTGATGTCCTGACGCCGCTTGTTATTGCGTTGTTCTCAACCGGTGACGAGCTTCAGACAACCGGAAAACCTCTGCTGCCGGGGCAGATATATGATGCTAACCGCCCTCTACTACAGGCGCTACTCGGCAGTTCGGCGGTCACAGTAATCGATCTGGGCATATGCAAGGACACGGAATCCGATGTGCATGCCATGCTTCAGTCTGCAGCGGCAGCTCACATCATCGTATCCAGTGGCGGTGTATCCGTCGGAGACGCCGACTTCGTGCGGCCGGTATTGGAAAAGCAAGGGCGTGTGGATTTGTGGAAGATCGCCATGAAACCGGGAAGACCGTTGACATTCGGCTTCAGCGCAACCGATCAGGCTTTCTTCGGGCTACCGGGCAATCCGGTTTCTGCGGCCATAACCGCGCTGCAATTCATTCGGCCAGCCATTCGTCATATGTTGGGGATGTCACCGCGTATGTCCCCACCACTGCATCTGCCTCTACGAGGTAGTTTGAGCAAGAATCCGGGCAGAGTGGAATACCAGAGGGCCATCATGGCATGTGACGATGATGAGAACTGGTGGGTGAGTACAACGGGCATGCAGGACTCGCACGTGCTGAGTTCGCTTCACAAGGCCAATTGCCTGATTGAACTGCCCATCGAATCCACGGGCGCGGAGTCGGGTGAGAGCGTTCGCGTGCTACCGTTCTCACACTTTGCAGAGGACGCATTATAAGTCCTGAGCAATACGGGTAATGCACAACGTTCACAAGGGGTGGACAAGCCACCCCCTGTGAAGCTCGAGTTTTCAGGAGACTGGATAAGCCAGCAATGAAGCGGCTCGCTCAGTAGCTCACTGAAATCTGACTATTCAGCGATTTGCCGAACTTCAGCCAGCCTTCTTCTTGCCACGCGCCTTCTTCTTGCCGGCGCGCTTCTTTCCGGCGGCTTTTTTCTTGCCAGCAGCCTTCTTTTTACCGCGTGCCTTCTTCTTGCCCGCAGCTTTTTTCTTGCCCCGTGCTTTCTTCTTGCTGGCGGCCTTTTTCTTACCGGCTGCCTTTTTCTTGGTTGCGCGCTTCTTACTGGACGCTTTCTTCTTTCCTACTGCTTTTTTCTTGGTACTGCGTTTTTTCTTGGCTGCTGCCTTCTTCTTTCCAGCAGCTTTCTTCTTGGTAGCGCGCTTCTTGCCTCGTGCTTTCTTCTTGGCGGCCTTAGCAGGTTTCGCTGCAGCCGGTTTACTAATACGAGCCATGGTTTAACTCCTGACTATGAGTTGAATAAAAAAAACAGGAGCCATGACACCGGACTCCCAAACAGTCAAACAGACTGTTACTACGTATTCGACAATTTCATCTTCATGCTCATGTGTCTGACCAGAACATCACAATGTTGTTGCCGGACCCTTCACCTGTCATCAAACATGCGTTTGAAGACAGACATACTTGCACTGAAACAGACGTCAACTTCCCTTCGACTTCGCGCATTGTCCACATAGTGCATAACTATTTCAACTGCAACTTACAAATGAACGTAAAAAACTTCTTGCAAAACTATAGCTAAAGCTATCTGTTTTGTTTGTAAAACCTCATATCACACGTATCGCACGTGTCATGCCTGAATTCATTTTTACTTCGTATACAGTGTAATAACAACAATCGGCTTTTCGATATGCAAAACATTTCATCCACTCTATCGCTCTTATTTCGACGATGTGCAGCGTTTCTTTATGATTGTCTTTTATTGATTGCCCTATTCTTCGTCATCACTGCAACGGCTATCTCATTCAATGACGGGCAAGCCATTCAGCATTTGCTGTTCAAAGTCTTCTTGTTCGCGGTGTCTTTTCTGTTCTTCGACTGGTTCTGGCGACATGGGGGTCAGACATTGGGTATGCGTGCCTGGCGCATACGAGTTGAAGGATATGAGTCAGCCAACGTATCGTTTGAACAGAGCGTGAAACGTTTTTTAACAGGCGGGCTGCTATTTGGATTCACATTGGTTTACATGCTTGTCTCACCCAGAAAAGAGGCGTTACATGACAAGCTCAGTAAAACCAAAATTATCCGTTATAACAATTAGTTAGAGCGGAATCTGAACTTGGATTACAGGCACCGGATTCGCCCTGAAATCGATCAGGTTGTACGCTTGATTCCGATGATTGCGACAACAAGAAAGCCCACCAGGGGTAGCAGCGCGCTCAGCGCTGGCGACAAACCGTTAGCCAACGCCAGTTGGGTCAGTAGTCGATTCAACAGCACATAAATGATGCCCAACATGATGCCGATGAAGATTTTCTGACCTGCACCACCTGAACGTTGAGAAGCAAATACAAACGGCAGTGACAACATCAACATGACAAGCGTGGATAGCGGACTGGCAATCTTCACCCAAAAGGCGAGTTCGATTCGTCGGCTGTCCAATTGGTTGTCTTTCAGATAGCGAACCTGATCATAAAGATGTCGTGCGGAGAGGCTTTCTGGTGATGCTGAAATACTCTTTAACACATCCGCACTAACTAACTCAGGAACGGATACTTCATCGCTGCCTTCCGTCCTGGTGACAGTATTTCGACGGACAAATGACTGCCACGTCATGCTTTCAACGCGTTCCGTTGTCAATTGAGTATCGTTCAACGATGTGATTTCGATATCTTCCAACAGCCAGTCATCATCTTGAAGACGTGCTCGCGCAGCACTGATTGCCTCCTGAAGAGTGTTGTCATTGAAGCGGTGAATGCTGACATCAAGCAGCGTGAAATCAGGCAGAACAGTACCGATATTGACAAACCGATCGGCTGATTTCACCCATAAGCCACGCGTACCCTTCACTGACAACCGCTTTTCGAGAGCCGTTAGCCTCAGTTCTTCCGCAATCTGTTCAGCCTTGGGCATGATGGTCTCCCCCACCAGCGCAATCAGCAGCATCAGTCCCACGCCAGTTATCACGACAGCGCGAATGATTCGACCGCCGGATACGCCGGCAGCTCGCATGACCGTTAGCTCACTGTTGGACGCCAATGCGCCTAAACCCAACAGGCTACCCAGCAACACTGCTGGTGCGAACAACAGATAGGCCTTGCCCGGTATTGTCAGAAAAACATACTGGGCCGCTGCGCCAACCGTATAACTGCCTTTGCCGACATCATCAAGCTCGCTGATAAACGCAAAGATACTGGCAAGCGCTACCAGCGTCATCAGCACTAGCAGGCTGGTCAGGAGTATCGAGCGCCCAATGTACCGATCAAGTGTTCCCAGCATCATGCCGACCCAGCGCTCAGTGATGTGGCATCACGGCGTGAACTACCCAATAACCACTGCCAACCCACTCGTCGCGCCAGCAGCACAACAATTAACAGCGCAACAGCCAGATGAATCGGCCAGAGACCGACCCACGCCGGTACCGTTCCGGCTGCTATCCATTTGCGCATCAGCACCAGCAGATTGGCGTAGGGAATGTAAATCAGTATGGCCACCGCTATTTTTCCGAAGCGCCCTTCCCGTGGCGACGTGTAGCTCAGTGGCACAGCCAGCAACGCGAGCAGCAACGCAGCCAATGGAATGGATATTCGCCATTGCAACTCGGCCTGGTCAGCCGTATCACCTGTCCCCCAAAGATCTGACAGTGGTTTGCCTTTGATGATCAAACGAGGCTCTCCTGTGTCCTCTCTGGGCCTCAAGATGCCCTGACGCTTGAAATCGGTGACGGTGTATTCGCCGTTTCCCGGTTGCCCGACACTGGTTTGCCCATCGGTGAAGATCAGATACTCGTCGCCACTGTCCTGATCCACCTGATACGACGCAATGCGTGCGGAGTCCACGGCAGGTGGGTTATCGCCTCTCTGGCGGTACATGAAGACGTCATTGAACTGCGTTCTATCCGGATTGCTCTGCCGAGCGAAGAACACCGTGTTGCCATCACTGGATTCAATGAATTTTCCGGGTGTGATGAGGCTTAGCGCAGACTGCTCACGTATCTGCTGCTTGAGCATTTGTTCATAGCGCGCCGCCCAGGGAGAGGCGAAAATCGTTAAAACGGTGATCATGACGACGCCGATCAGTCCAATGACAGCGGTAGGACGCAACAGATCCCCCCAGCCCACGCCACACGCCTGCATGACCGACATTTCGTTATCGCGATAAAAACGCCCGTGCGCCAGAAGGATGCCCAGATACAAACCGAGTGGAATCAATGTGACGAGCAAGCTTATGGATTTCACACCTACTAGTATGAGTAGCATGTCAGCCTGTATCGCACCATCTGTGACACTCGACAGGCTGCGACCGAGTACATTGCCTACCATGATGACCAGCAGCACTATCAATACCGCCATCCAGGTCAGCAGCATTTCCTTCATCAGATATCGATCGAGTATGCGCACAGAAATTTAGCCCGGACTATTGATGAAACTCAAGACGCGTCGTCTACAGCTGATGATAAACAGTACACTATCAACGGATCTATTCCTTTAAACCTGCCATTGGTGTTATAGCGCATGGAAATCAAAGTCACTACTCGATTACCCGCAGCTGCTGAGAATGCCTGCCACATTCTCTTTGTTTTTTCCGACGGGAAGCTCACCGGCTCAGCTCGCAAGATCGACGCTGAATCGCAGGGAATCATCAAGTCTCTGCTCCAATCCGGCGACTACTCAGGTAAGTGCGGCCAGGTTCACGTGTTCCATGGCCTTAGCGGGTCACCCGCTACGCGTGTGCTGCTGGTGGGACTGGGCAGTCGTGCCAATGCCAATGCCGCTACCTGGCGCGATGCCACACACGCGGCCGCCAAGGCGCTGCATGCAACCAGCGCATCGGTTGCGTTAACGGATTGCCTGGCCACCATCAAGATTGCCGATCTCTCGTCTGCACAGATGGCCGAGCAGTTCAGTTGCCAACTGGTTAATGAAGCCTACGTCTTTGATTTGCACCCCGGCATCAAGAAAGTATCGAGTGCCACGCTGGATAACTGTGTTTTCAGTATCGACAAGAAAAACAAGGAGGCGGTAACCACTGGTGTTCGCCGCGGTACCGCCACCGGGCACGGCATGGCCTTGACCAGGGATCTGGGTAACCTTGCGCCGAATTTCTGCACACCGGAGTATCTGAGTACAACGGCCATTGAGCTGTCTGATCAGTACGACAAGCTGACTACAACCATTGTTGACGAGTCAGAAATGGAAACCCTGGGTATGGGGGCGTTGCTGGCAGTGTCCCAGGGTAGTGCGCAGCCTGCGAAATTGATCGTCATGAACTATCAGGGTAAGAAACGCG
>CALLPU010000023.1 GCA_938016235.1 uncultured Granulosicoccus sp.
AGCTTGACCGTGGTGGATGTTGGCCCGGACTGGTTCAGCGTCACGCTGGTTGCCTATACCCAATCGCACATTGTGTTGCCGCTCAGGCAAGTGGGCGATGCGGTGAACATTGAAGTGGATGTTCTGGGTAAATATGTTGAACGATTGATTCAATGTGGCGTATCGCCTGCCATGACTTCGAGCCCTACGATTAATTCAGAATTCCTGCAAGAGAACGGCTATGAGTAACTCCGTCCTGTCCAGTGTTGAAGACGCACTGAATGCCTACCGACAAGGCAAAATGGTCATCGTGGTCGATGACGAAGATCGTGAAAACGAAGGCGATCTGGTGTTGGCAGCAGACTTTGCGTCCCCCGAAGGCATCAACTTCATGGTGACGCACGCGCGTGGCCTGGTGTGTCTGGCCATGCACAGCAAGCTACTCGATCGGCTGAAGATACCCATGATGGTGCCACAGTTGCAAAATCGCAGTGGCTTCGGCACAGGCTTTACCATTTCGGTGGAAGCGGTGAACGGCGTATCCACCGGTATCTCCGCGGAAGACCGGTCGCACACCATCAAGACATTAATCGACCCGAATACCACCCCAGACGATATCGCCATGCCGGGGCATATTTTCCCATTACGGGCCAGAGACGGCGGTGTTCTGGAGCGTCGAGGCCAAACCGAAGCCAGTGTAGATATATCAGTGCTGGCAGGGCTTACCCCGGCAGGCATTATCTGCGAGGTGATGCGTGAAGATGGCACCATGATGCGCCTGGCCGAACTCAGTGAATTCGGCAAGCAGCACGGGTTGCCGATCATCTCTGTGGAACAGTTAGCCAGGTATCGACAGTCTCTGGGCCAGACAGACAAGGCCGAGCCAGTGATGGATCCAGTCGCGGACGCGGAAGTACACGAGCCACTGGTCAGTGAGATTGGCCGTAGCCAGCTACCAACCGAATTTGGTGTGTTCGATATTGTTGTGTTCCGTGACCAGCAGGGCTTCGAACACAGCGCGTTGCTCAAGGGTATCGAACAGGGAACCGATCCGCTGGTACGACTGCACTCCGAGTGCCTGACGGGCGATGCATTCGGGTCACTGCGTTGCGACTGCGGCCAGCAATTGAAGAGCGCCATGCAGCGCATTGATGAAGTGGGCTGTGGCGTTGTTGTCTACCTGCGTCAGGAAGGTCGTGGCATTGGGCTGGGTAACAAGATACGCGCCTATGCACTGCAGGATGACGGTCGCGATACGGTGGATGCCAATCACGAACTGGGCTTTCCTGCTGATGCGCGCACCTACGATGTGGCTGCCGCCATTCTCAAGGAGCTGCAGGTGAGCTCGGTGAAACTGTTGAGCAATAATCCGGCAAAACGCCAGGCTCTGGAATCACTCGGCGTACACGTTAGCGAAAGAATGCCTCTGGTGATAGACCCACAAACTCACAATGCCGCTTACTTGCAAACCAAGGCTGACAAGATGGGCCATAACTATGAGCTTGATGACGCTTCATGACATCACGGATCGCCGCATAATCACACCGGTATGCGTATCAGGCTATAACAGAACACTGCAAGCCCAGACACCTTAACCCCACGACTCTCATAACCACAGAACATCATGGCAACAGTAATAGAAGGAAACCTCATTGGTAGCGATCTGAAGATCGGCATCGTCAGTACGCGCTGGAACGACTTCATGGGGCAACGCATGCTCGAGGGTGCAAAAGATGCGCTGCTACGCCACGGTGTCGCTGATGATGACATCACCATTGCCATGGTACCCGGCTGCTATGAAATACCCTTGGCAGCCAAGAAGATGGCTGAGAGTCAGCAGTACGATGCCCTGGTGTGCCTGGGTGTACTGATCCGCGGTGGCACCATCCATTTTGAACTGATTGCCGGAGAGGCCAGCAAAGGCATCAGCAACACATCATGGCAGACTGGGGTACCGGTAGCTTTTGGCGTGATAACCACGGAAACCATGGAACAGGCCATCGAGAGAGCGGGCAGCAAAGCCGGTAACAAGGGCGCAGAAGCCGCGCTGGCTGCCATCGAAATGGCAAACCTGCTCAAGGCGCTCTAAACGGCACTCCGCGGTTACTTCACTAGCCGCGGTTTGGACGTTTTAGGCTCACGGCCCAGGGTATAGAATTCATCGTTAGGCAGCATATCGGTCAAGCCAGCCATGCGGTTGGACAAGGCAAAAAAGGCCGCTACTGCGCCGATGTCCCAGATGTCTTCCTGGCTGAAGCCATGCTCGCGCAGTTCATCAAGGTCTTCATCACTGACCTCTGAGGCCTGATCCGCAATCAGGCAGGCGAAATCGAGCATGGCCAGCTGACGATCTGTGATATCAGCCCGCGTGTAATCAGTGGCCAGTTGTTCGGCCAGTCGCGGATTTTTCTCGCGAATGCGCACAATGGCGCCGTGGGCAATCACGCAATACAAACAGCTGTTCATGGCCGATGTGACAACCACAATCATCTCCCGCTCGCCCTTGCTCAGGCCGCTCTCTTTCTCCATCAACGCGTCGTGGTAAGCGAAAAAGGCCCGGAATTCATCGGGACGATGAGCGAGCACTCGAAAGACGTTCGGTACAAACCCTGACTTCTCGCTCACAGACTCTATGCGCGAGCGAATGTCGTCAGGCAAGTCGCCCAGCGGCGGAACGGGAAAGCGGGATTGGGGATCGCTCATGTGCATCAATGTGTGTAGGCCAGTGCCCTATTGTGACGGGCTTGGCCTGCGCTGTCATCCGCAAGCCCGCGTAGTAGACATTCTTGCGATGACTCAGGCCCCTGCCTTACGCGGACTCAGGCTTCTGCACCTGGCCGTAGTTCTTGAATTTCTCCACCACGCGTGCCATCTCATCATCCGGCAGCACCACCATGCCACCGGCCAGCTTCGCGTGATAATACTGTTTGGCCAGCGTCTCCAGTTCAACGGCGGCCCACATGGCGTTGTCCAGATCCTTGCCACCGGCAATCATGCCGTGGTTCGCGAGCAAGCAGGCGGACCGATCTTCCATCGCCACAAGAATGTTCGCCGATAATTCCGGTGTTCCGAAAGTGGCGTAGTCGGCACACACAACCGAGTTTCCACCGAACGCTGCAATCATGTAGTGGCAGGCGGGAATGTTCTCGCGAGCGATAGACACTATGGTTGCGAACATGGAATGTGTATGAATGATGCCGTTCAATTCTGGCTTGGCACGCAAGATTGATTTGTGAAAATCCCATTCAGACGACGGTTTGCACGGACCTTCCCACTCGCCTCCGTCGTCATCGAGTGATAGCCGGGCAATGTCTTCAGGCAGCAGCTTTTCATAGGGAATGCCGCTGGGCGTGATCAGCATGGCGTTATCGAACCGGGCGCTGATATTACCCGATGTCCCCTGGTTCAAACCAGTGGCATTCATTTGCAAGCACAGATCAATGATCTTCTGCCGAACGTCGTTCTCAGTCATGTTGTTATGTCGATTTAAGTCAATGGATAATAGAATTTGAACAGTGCAACCCTGTCACAACAGGCTGAAGCACCCTGAACAATCACAAAAAAATATAGGTTAGCGTCGCTTGACGTGTTGTCGATAAGCCGGCCATTATTCGAGCAGCGCCTTGGCGGTTTCCTGATCCG
>CALLPU010000024.1 GCA_938016235.1 uncultured Granulosicoccus sp.
GGGGTATCTGGTCACATATTGCAGGTTGCAAATTACGCACCCTGCCAGAGCGATTAATTTCAGACCCAAATCTCAGGATATAGTGATAAAAAACAATGAGATAGTGGATTCAGAAAAAGTGGTGTCGCGGCTAGACTGCGCCATTGTGGTGCATAATACCTCTATACAGCACTATAAAGGTGCGTTTCACTGCCCGTTATTGCTCACGGTGACGCGTTGCTTGATGTACAAATCAATCTCGTCGGACTCTGCCAGTACAGCCCCGTTGGCATCGACGATAGTGGCTTGCAGGACGTGCGCGCCACGTTCGGGAACATCCATGGGTAATGTTGTGCTCCAGCCGGAAACCACCAGCGCTCCATCGAGCCGGATTTCTGCGCTGAGACCTTGTGGCAACGTCGGCGCGGGCGATGTCTGAATGCCCACCCAGATCGGTCCTTCGTGATCGATCAGCGTTTGCTGGTGCTGAGGGGATACGATGGTGACTCCATCAATGAAGGCAATAGCGGCGTCTGAATCCGGTGTAGTTGTGGATGCCGCTGTCGCGCTGATGTCTGTGCCATCCGGTTCAGTTGAGCCAGCCTCTACTGCAACCGTGTCGTTATCCTGCGCGTCCATGATGTTCAGTGGTGATGGCGTCACCACGGTGGCTTCGGGGGCTGGCTTGTCAGTGTAGACAACCGTGCCATCGGCGGCGATGGATTTGTAGATAAGCGGTTCTTCAGCCAGGCACGCTGTCGATGCCAGGATTCCGATAACAGACAGTGGCAGTGAACATTTCATGCCACTGGTCGTGCATTTTCTGCACCAGTTGCAGCCGTGTCAGAATTCTTCGCTACCTGCGCTTCGCGCTGTGACCAGCATCTGGATTGTTTGTCCCTGTGATTCGAGTGCAGCCTCGCAGGCTGTCATTTGTTCGATGGTTTGTGCCTTGAGCTTCCGTGTCCGCTGAATCATGGTCTGCGTGTCGTGAGCCATCTGGCTCCGCTCGTCACTGTATTCATGAGTCAATTGAAGTGTCACTGGTTTACTCATCTCGGCGAGTCCCCGACATCTGGTGGCATTAATGTAAGCAAGGAATGACATGAAGGTCAACTTCATGTGACACGGATTTCCGATGCAGTAGGTTGCGTGTCGTGGGTGGGTGCTCACAGTTCCCTGAGTCTATGCGTCATTTTCGGGCAACGGTGTTGCGCAGCGCCTTTTTCAGGTGCAAAAGAACCGGAAAACCGTGGGTCAAATCCGTCTCGTTTGCGGCTAAGTCACTGTAAACAAGGGGGTTACATGAAATGGCATCGCAATTGCGCCAGTAGTCCCAGTTCCCCCTGTCTTAACGACAGTTGTCAGTCAATCAGATCAATAGAGCGCTAGGGTTCCGACTGTTACAAAACAGTGTCTGGTCCGAGAGCACTCGACCTTTTTCAAAGGTTACACGGCGGGATAAAAGCCCGGGAGGCCAACTTGATGTCAAGTCAGGGGGAGTCCGTGTAATGCATTTGAATAATGAGGATTGATCATGAGACGAACTACAACACTTCTACTGCTCGCAGCTCTGTCATCACCTGCCTATTCCGCTGATAAATTCAGTATCTGCTGGTCTATCTACGTGGGGTGGATGCCCTGGGCTTACGGTGCGGAGCAAGGCATCGTCGACAAGTGGGCTGACAAGTACGGCATCGAGATTGATGTGGTGCAGATAAACGATTACATCGAATCGATCAACCAGTACACAGCGGGTCAGTTCGATGCCTGCACCATGACCAATATGGATGCCTTGACCATTCCGGCGGCTGGCGGTGTGGATAGCACGGCGCTGATTGTGGGTGATTTCTCCAACGGCAACGACGGGGTTGTCTTGAAAGGCGCTGGCCAACTCGATGCCATCAAGGGGCAAAACGTAAATCTGGTAGAGCTGAGCGTTTCGCATTATCTGCTCGCACGAGCACTGGACTCCGTTGGCATGAGCGAATCTGACGTTACTGTTGTGAATACATCAGATGCCGACATGGTGGGTGTCTACGGTACCGATGATGTGACATCAGTGGTGACATGGAATCCGCTGCTCAGCGAGATAGCGGCCATGCCCGATAGCAACGTCGTGTTTGATTCAGCGAGTATCCCCGGGGAGATTATTGATCTTTTGGTGATCAACACTGACACATTGGCTGCGAATCCGGATCTGGGTAAAGCACTGGTCGGTGCCTGGTACGAAATCATGCAGGCCATGAGTGGTGACGATGACTCTGCACGTGCTTACATGGCTGACGCGTCTGGGACCGACCTTGCCGGCTACGATGCGCAATTAGCCAGCACGTCCATGTTTTATTCGCCGGCTGATGCTGTCGCGTTCACCACCAGTGATGAGTTAGTGACCACCATGCAGTACGTCGCGGAATTCTCGTTTGATCATGGCTTGTTAGGCGAGGGGGCTCCCGACGCTGGCTTCATTGGCATAGCAATGCCGGCAGGAAACTTCGGTGACAGCGCCAATACCCAATTGCGTTTTGATCCGAGTTACATGCAGATGGCCGTCGACGGCGAGCTTTAAGACAATTCGGGCCTGATAGCCATGAAACGACTGATCAACTTGACGCCGGCCCCGGCGATGAAGTGGCTGTTGGGCCTGTTGCCTTTTGCTGTTCTGCTACTGCTCTATGTGGTGACATCCGATGCGAGACTGGCTGAAAACGCGGCAGATAAATTACTGCCTTCGTTCGGATCCATGCAAGAGGCGATGACTCGCATGGCGTTTGAGCCAAGTAAACGCAGTGGTGATTACCTGTTCTGGACCGATACCGCAAGCAGCCTGAGGAGGCTGGGAGCAGGCGTCGCCATTGCAGCAGTGCTGGGACTGATCATCGGTATTGCAACGGGTGCACTACCGATGCTCAGTGCAGTGTTCTCTCCTTTGTTAACCGTCACTTCACTGATTCCCTGCCTGGCCCTCCTGCCTGTCCTGTTTATTGTGCTGGGTTTGGGGGAGCTGTCAAAAGTTGTGCTGATCGCCATCGGTATCACGCCCTTTATTGCCCGTGACATCCAGCGCAGAACGCGTGAAATTCCGGTGGAACAGTTGATCAAGGCGCAGACACTGGGTGCCAATTCTGCGCAGATCATCTGCCGGGTACTGTTGCCTCAGTTGATGCCCAAGCTGATCAACGCGGTTCGCTTGTCGTTAGGTGCAGGATGGTTGTTTCTGATTGCCGCTGAAGCCATTGCATCGACAGATGGATTGGGTTATCGCATTTTTCTGGTGCGGCGCTACTTGTCCATGGATGTGATCTTGCCGTATGTCGCGTGGATAACGCTACTGGCGTTTGTATTCGATTATCTGCTTCGTCGCATCAGCAAGCGTTTGTACCCCTGGGAGCTTGCAGAATGATCACTGCACACAATCTGTGGAAGCACTATGGTGATCACACCGTGCTCGAGCGCATAAACGTCACCGTAGACGAGGGTGAGTTCATCACGCTGGTCGGCGCCTCGGGCTGTGGCAAGACAACTTTTCTGAAATTGCTGCTGGGTGTCGAATCGATCAGCCGAGGTTCTCTAACCCTGTCAGGTGAACCCATTGCGAGTGAACCGGGGCCTGATCGCGGAATCGTCTTTCAGCAATATTCTGTTTTTCCACACATGAGTGTGCTGGAGAATGTGGTTGCTGCGATTGGCTTCCGGCAACCCGGGTTGACCGGGTTCCTGTTTGGTCAGCCAAAAAAGGATGCTGAAGAGCTGTCCCTGAGTTTAATCAGCAAGGTGGGCTTGCAGGCGGCTGCTCACAAGTACCCACACGAGTTGTCGGGTGGTATGCGACAACGGTTGGCCATCGCACAGGCATTGATGGCCAAGCCAAAAATTCTCTTGCTGGATGAGCCGTTTGGTGCGCTTGACCCAGGCATTCGAGCCGACATGCACACGCTGGTTCTGGATCTGTGGCGTGAGAATAATCTGACCGTGTTCATGGTAACGCATGATCTGAAAGAAGGATTTCATCTGGGTACCCGACTGTGGGTGTTTGATAAACCCAGAATCGATCCGCACGCGCCCGAAGCCTACGGTGCCACGATTACCTACGACCTGTCCACGTCACGCAATACCGATGTGGCTTTTTCCGAGACATCACCATGAAGCCGTCATCCACCGACACGCAATACAGCACAACACTGAATACCGGTAAGCATTGGTCACTGCGGTTACGACGCGGGATGGCGTTGCAATTGACCGATGAGACGGGTGGCACAAACGTCGGTATGGTTCTTTATAACGCTGAGAACCTGCTGGAGCGGTATAACGCGCCGGACACACTCAAGTGCCAACATACGTTTCATCTAACGGCAGGTCATTGCTTGTACTCAGACATGGGCCATGTGCTGGCATCCATTGTTGAGAGCACTGCCGATGGGCATGAAACCGTGTGTGGAAACAGCACGCAGGATAGTGTCAGTGGGCGCTTTGGTGGGCGAAGCTATCAAGCCGATAGAAACGCATGGCATCAGAACGGTAACGATGCCTTTCTGGTGGAGCTGGCGAAGTATGGATTGAACCGACGTGATCTGCCAGCCAACATCAACTGGTTCAGCCGCTGTGATATTGGCGCCGGTGGAGAGTTGTCACTGACAGACCCTGCGTCGAGTGCGGGTAGTCGCGTAACGCTACGCATGGAGATGGATTGCCTGGTATTGCTGCACACCTGCCCACACCCGATGAGCACATTAACGCAATACCCCGCTGGCACGGTGGGCATCAAGCTGTTTACAGCACCTGCCATGCAAGCTGACGATCTGTGCCTCAACCATTGCGACGAGAACCGACGTGGCTTTGCCAACAACCGCCTCTACCACCTTGGTAGAGCCTGAAGACTGAACGCCGTGGACAGACTGACATGATTAAAGAGAGCTTCAGAGAAGTTGAGCGTGTAACTGGCAACACCACCGTGGATGCCGGAGACTACTATCTTGCGATACTGCGTGACGGAGAGACGTTGCGCATCGTCGATCTGGAAGGCAATCAGGCAGCTGATACATTGTTCTATGCCGCTGATGATCCTTCGGTGCACTACAGCGCCAGCAACACCATACGGGAGCAGGGCGGTTTGTATCTTACCGCCGGCACTGATCTGCGTTCTAACGAGAACACGGTGATGTTGAGTATCGTGGCAGACACCTGCGGCAGGCACGATACCCTCGGTGGTGCGTGTTCAACCGAGAGTAACACCGTGCGCTACGACCTTGAAAAACGCGGCATGCATGCCTGCCGCGACAGTTGGATGCTGGCCATAGCTGAACACCCCGAGTTCGGCATCCACAAGCGCGACATTACCCATAACATCAACTTCTTCATGAACGTGCCAGTCACTACGGATGGCAAGCTGACGTTCGAAGACGGTATATCTGCACCGGGCAAGTATGTTGAAATGACGGCGCGCATGGATGTCATCGTGTTGATTTCCAACTGCCCGCAGCTGAACAATCCGTGCAATGGTTATAACCCCACGCCCATTCAGTTGCTGACGTGGAATCAGTGAGCCATTCATGAGCCTGTTCAAGCGAGTACTGATTGCCAATAGAGGGGCAATCGCCACACGGATTATCCGCACGCTCGATGCGTTGGGTGTTGAGTCCGTTGCTGTCTATGCACAAAGCGACAGAGATAGTCTGCATGTGCAGCGCGCAACCCAAAGCTACTCACTGGGTGAAGGTGCTGCAACCGACACCTATCTGGATATCGACAAGCTGCTGCGCATTGCCCGGGACACCGGCTGCGAGGCTATACATCCCGGGTACGGTTTTCTCAGTGAGAACGCGGAATTCGTGGCGCGCTGTGAGCAAGCGTCAGTGGCATTCATTGGACCCACAGCCAGCCAGATCGAGCAATTCGGACAGAAGCATATCGCTCGCGAACTGGCACAAGCGGCCGGTGTACCGCTACCACCGGGAACCAATCTTTTAAATGACAGGCAGGACGCGCTTGCCGCAGCCCATCGCATCGGCTACCCCGTCATGCTCAAGAGTACGGCCGGTGGCGGCGGAATCGGTATGCAGTTGTGTCAAGACGAGGCAGCGCTGGATGAGGCGTTCTCGACCGTTAAACGATTGGGAGCCAGTCACTTTTCCAACGACGGTGTCTTTCTGGAGAAAGCCATCGTACGGGCTCGACATGTTGAAGTACAGGTGTTCGGTGACGGTGCGGGCACAGCGATATCATTGGGTGAGCGCGATTGTTCTGCGCAGCGTCGTAACCAGAAAGTGATTGAGGAATGTCCTGCCCCCAATCTGTCTGATGAACAACGAGATCAGCTGCACAGCACGGCTGAGGCATTGCTGGCCAGTGTGTGCTATCGAAATGCCGGCACGGTTGAATTCATTCTCGATGCTGATACCGGGGAGATTTATTTTCTGGAAGTCAATACACGCTTGCAGGTTGAGCACGGCGTCACAGAGCTGGTGTACGGTGTGGATCTGGTGGAATGGATGATCCACCAGGCCAGTGGCACTCTGTCCGATCTGGCAACGCTTAAACAAACGCTGTCGCCTGCGGGTCATGCTATCCAGGCGCGAGTGTATGCAGAAGATCCTTATCGTCAGTTTCAACCGTGCGCAGGGCCATTGACACAGGTGTCGTTTCCGCAGGGGGATGGTGTCCGGATTGATCATTGGGTGGAGTCTGGAATCACCGTCCCGGTAGACTTTGACCCCATGCTGGCCAAGGTCATGGTACACACAGACACGCGTGATCAGGCACTGGTCAAGCTACAGGAGACACTCGATGGGACAGCGCTTTATGGCAGTGAAACCAATCTGCACTACCTGCGATGCTTAAGCCGCGAGCCAATACTGGCAGACGGTTTGATGACCACGCGCTTTCTCAATACCTACACGTTCGATGCAGCGCGTATGGATGTTCTTCGCGGCGGCACCCTGACTACCATTCAGGACATACCCGGTAGAGCCGGGTACTGGCCAGTGGGTATTCCTCCATCCGGGCCGTTTGATAATGTGTCGTTTCAGCTGGCCAATCGCCTGCTGGGTAATGAGGTATCGGCGGCTGGTCTGGAAATAACGCTACAAGGGCCAGTCTTGCAATTCAGTATTGCTACCAGCATCGTCGTGGCAGGAGGTAATGTTGACGTTTGTCTTGACGGTCAGCCAGTGGCGTGCTGGACCGTGTTGAGTGTTGCAGCCGGTCAAACGCTGGATATCGGTTCGTTAAAAGAACGTGGCGCACGGGCATACCTGTGCGTGGCTGGCGGAATTCAATGCCCTGAATATCTCGGCTCTCGTTCCACGTTTACTCTCGGGCGCTTTGGTGGTCACAATGGGGCAGCCCTGAAAGCCGGTGACGTGTTACACCTGCCAGTCGGAGACCCAGCGGCCGGTAATGACGGTGTTGCGCTATCTATCGCCCCCACTGCTCGTCCACAGCTTGCCCATCATTGGCGTATCCGCGTGATCTATGGGCCGCATGGTGCACCGGATTTCTTCACCGATGCAGACGTAGACATGCTGTTCTCAACGGATTGGCAGGTGCATTACAACTCGAGCCGCACAGGTGTACGCCTGGTTGGGCCCGCCCCCGAATGGGCCCGTAGCGATGGTGGTGAAGCTGGCTTGCACCCCTCGAACATCCATGACAATGCCTATGCCTTTGGAAGCATCGATTTTACCGGCGATATGCCGGTCATTCTTGGCCCGGACGGTCCGTCGCTGGGCGGCTTTGTATGCCCTGCCACGGTTATCAACGCCGACCTGTGGAAGCTGGGACAGTTGCGCGCTGGTGATACGATTAGCTTTCATGCGCTATCGATAGAGGATGCAGTAGCGATTGATCGGGAACAGTCTGAGGCCATTGCGCAGTTGCACATGCAGGAAGAGACACTCGTGGCTGAGTGTGCTCTGCAGTCACCGATTGTGTCTCAGCGAGCGGAGATGGCCAACGGCTTGTCGACTGTCTACCGGGTGGCGGGTGATCGTTTTCTGCTCGTGGAATACGGTGAGCCGAAGCTTGATCTGATCGCCCGATTTCGTGTGCATGCCTTGATGCAATGGCTTGAATCGCACACGGTACCGGGTATTATCGAACTGACACCGGGTATCCGATCACTGCAGTTGCATTATGACAGCCATGCGGTGAGCCTTGAAACTCTGCTTGCCCACCTGGAGCAGGCTGAGCAGGCACTGGATGAGTCGGTGGCATCAGCTACGGTGCCTTCGCGGATTGTTCACTTGCCATTGTCGTGGGATGATGAAGCCTGCAAACTGGCCGTGCAGAAATATGATCAATCGGTGCGCAAGGACGCTCCGTGGTTTCCCAGCAACCTGGAATTCATACGCCGTATCAACGGGCTAAATGCCATTGATGATGTCAAGCACATCGTGTTCGATGCCTCGTATTTGGTGATGGGGCTGGGTGATGTGTATTTGGGGGCACCGGTTGCCACGCCTGTTAACCCTGCGCACCGCCTGGTCACTACCAAATACAACCCCGCCCGAACCTGGACTGCTGAAAACTCGGTGGGTATCGGAGGCTCCTATTTATGTGTGTACGGTATGGAAGGCCCGGGTGGCTATCAATTTGTCGGGCGTACACTGCAAATGTGGAACCGCTACAAGCAGACCGCTGAATTCGAGAAACCGTGGCTGCTCCGTTTCTTTGATCAGATTCGGTTTTATGAGGTCAGTCACGAAGAGCTTTCCACGATTCGAGCTGACTTTCCCCACGGGCGCTACCCACTGCGCATTGAGGAAGCTGAATTTTCACTCGCTGAATTCCAGGCGCTGGTCGAGTCGAATCAATCGGAGATAGAGGCGTTTCAGGAAACCCGCGAATCGGCTTTTCAGGAGGAGCTGGATCAGTGGCGAGCCACCGGTCAGTTCAATATCTCCACCGATGAACCGGAGCCTGCGGAAGTCACTGCTGATTGGCCGGACGAGTGTGTGGTGATAGAGAGCCCGGTGTCTGGCAGTCTTTGGAAAAGCGTCGTCAGTACCGGTGAACGCGTGTCGGCCGGCCAGACGCTGATGATCCTGGAATCGATGAAGATGGAGATCAATGTTGCGGCCACAGCGGATCTGTGTGTGCGTAGAATTCTGTTTGAAGCGGGAGAGCGTGTGAGCGCCGGACAACCGTTAATCGTGCTGGATACACTGTGAGAGCCCTAAATGAGTAAACCGATGGACATGACCCTTACGGGTATTCGTGCGCAATATCAGCAGGGCACGACACCTGCCGAGCTGATGGCAACCTTGCGGCAACGAGCTGGCGAGTGCAGTGATCACAACCTCTGGATACACCTGTTAAGTGAGCAAGAGGTACAGCCATTT
>CALLPU010000025.1 GCA_938016235.1 uncultured Granulosicoccus sp.
AGCGCTGTTGCGCTGGCCTGATCGGTAATGAGATGGTCGATGTATCGGCCTTTGAGTGCAGCACGCATGATGTCTGTTTTTTCCACACCAGTGGCTACGACAATCACATTGGGCATGCGTTTTAGCTGAGCCGGCGTGAGACCGATCACCCGGTCATTGAACGGCTGTTTTAAGGGAGTGCCATCCGCTGTTAAATGAAATCCACCCAGATCGCCGACCGATCCCTGTTTTTTAAGTGTCTGTAATTCCTTGCGCGTGACGAAGCCGGCCTTGTGCATGCCTGATCGAGTGACATCCAGGCTGCCTAATCCGATCAAGGCCAGCTTCGCCGATTGTGCGACTTTCAGCGTGTCCTTGATGCTGGGAGATGTACGCAAAGCGTTGGCAACCGAGGCGTTGTCCAGAATCAGGGGAGAGTGCAGCGAGCGCGGTTGCATGCCGAGTTTGTCGGCCAGCATATGCACAAGCCTGGCGCCGTCCACGCTGGTATCGCTGGCGCCCACGGCGCCGCAGGCTTGAACCACAACACCTTCATCGAGCTGGCGGGGCCCTATGGCGTTTATCACCGCGTGAACATGTATACCCCAGCCAACCGCAATGGTCTGACCTTGCGTAATGAGCGGTTCAAGCACGTTGGCTGCACGCGCTCCAAACCGATCCATGGCGATGTCGCTGGTGTTATCAACCGCACCTTTGAACACGGTGGCTCTGGTGACTGAAAACTCGCTTTCCAGCGAGCGTGCCAGTGCAGAATCCGTATCCAGTGGAAATCGAATGCGTATTTCTACCAGATTTTCATCCCGCGCTTCCTGCAATAGCCGCGAAGCCCGCGAAACAGATCGCTCAAGCCGCGAGGCAATGGTAGCGAGGCTATCTCCGTCCACGTAATACCAGGACGCAACCTGTGCGAGCAGCTGTCGTCGATCTGTTTCCATGCGGCATTGTAGCAGGTGCGCAAAAATTATACTCACGCAGGAATAATTGCTATTTGGCTATGATCAATATTTGTAGTGGTGTTGAGGGTCAATACGGTTGCTGGCAGGCGCTTAACCGTGTAATGATGATGGAGAGTCTTAACGGTGGTGAGTGTTTTTCACAATTGCGATTGACCGCCTGGAAGGCTGGAGAGTGTGGAGTGATGGTGCCCCACACCCATTGAGGAGAGTTGGAGAAAAATCAATTATGAAGACCCTTAAAAGGCTGGCGGTTGCGGGAAGCGTAGCGCTGGCAATGAATACATCGGCGCTACAGGCAGCGGAGTTTGACGGTGTGACGGTCAACATCATGACCTTTACAGGCCCACAGATTGCCGAGCCGCTTCAGCGCCGTGGTGCAGAGTTCAGCGAAGCTACCGGCGCTACCATCAACGTGATTACGGTGCCGTTCTCCGACCTGTACCAAAAGCTGCTTACCGACTGGGTATCGGGTACCAACTCAGTTGATGCGGGCGTCTTTGCTCCGCAATGGATGGTGGACTATGTGACTCCCGGGCTGCTGGAAGATCTATCCGACCGGGTAGCTGCGGATGAGGCGATTGAGAGTGATGACATCGCTGAGTTTTTCCGCGAGTTCTCTCAAAAGTATGATGGCAAAACCTACATGCTGACCGTTGACGGTGATTTTCACATGGTTTATTACCGCACGGACGTTGCCGAGGAGCTGGGTCTGGATGCGCCCAGGACGTGGGATGACTATCTGGCGTTTGCAGAAGCCGCTCACGGCAAAGACATGAACGGCGATGGAGAAGCGGATTACGGTTCTTGCATAGCCAAGAAACGAAATGCCCAGTCGTACTGGATGGTCACATCGGTGGCCTCGGCCTACATCCAATCACAAGGCACTTCACAGGGCGCGTTCTTCGATACAGAGGATATGTCTCCGTTGTATAACAATGAAGCCTTCGCAGAAGCCTTGCGTATCTACGGTGCTACCGGTGACTATGCGCCCAGCGATGAAATCAATCTGGATGTGGGCGATACGCGTGGTCTGTTCACCAGTGGTCGTTGCGCGCTGACCCTGGATTGGGGTGATATCGGTACGTTGGCGATTGACGCGGAAACATCCAAGGTGATTGACAAGGTAGGTGCGGTTGCGCTGCCGGGCTCCACACGTGTTCTGGATCGAGAAACCGGCAAGTTGGTTGATTGTTCTGCAGAGACCTGCCCGCATGCTGTAGATGGCATCAACCATGCCCCCTTTGCGGCGTTCGGTGGCTGGTCAGGTGGCATTAACGTCAAAGCCGATGACAAGGTCAAAGATGCCGCCTATGCGTTCTTTTCCTATGTCAGTCAGCCGGCACAATCCAATGCTGATGTGACTGTTGGCGCAACAGGCTTCAATCCGTATCGTGTTTCCCAGTTTGAGAACATTGAAAACTGGACTAATGCGGGTATGAGTCAGGAGGCAGCGGAGAACTACCTGGGTGCGATCCAGACCAGCCTGAATTCACCTAATATGGTGCTCGACCTGCGCATACCGCAGAACCAGCGTTATCAGCAAATCGTGCTTGATACGGCTATTGCGCGTTTCCTCGCCGGTGAGCTGGATATCGACGGTACGATGAAATCAATCAGCGATGGCTGGGCAGAAGTGACTGAAGAGATGGGCATGGAAGATCAGCTATCGGCTTATCGTTCCACGATTGGTGCAAACTGAACATCACTATCCATTAACGCAGACGGTGGGCGTTCGTACATTCAGGCTTACTCCAGCCTGAATGTGTGTCGTCTGCACAGTGATCGATAGCAATGGCTTCTGAAAGGCTGGACAATTGGCTCGACAGGCACAGTGCCCGACTGTTCCTGCTGCCAACCGTATTGCTGATCCTGAGCTTTTCGCTGTTTCCGCTGGTTGTGTCGGCGTGGCTGTCCCTGTCTCGCT
>CALLPU010000026.1 GCA_938016235.1 uncultured Granulosicoccus sp.
TTGCTGGCCGCACAACCGATACGGCCGTGGTTAGTGCTCTGCCACTGGCAAGAGGCTGCCATGCCGGTGCTGCCTGGCATGCGGCGAAAATAGCAGAATGTGGCGCGCTTTGCTCAACTCACCCTACCAGCGGCGTCATTGTCGTGGATATCGATAACACCGGTTTTACCATCTACCCTACAGCCGACGAGGCACGGTGCACACCCCGCTCTGTATCAGCTCATATGCTGTATGAAAACTCCGACCCCTTCATCCTGTATGAACCGGGCGGTTATCTGGATGTGACACACGCGCACTACGAAGCCCTTGACGATAAAACCGTACGTGTCACGGGCTCTGAATGGACACCAACGACCCCGTATACGCTGAAGCTGGAAGGCGCACGAGCTGTGGGCTTCCAGACAACCCTGATAGCGTTGCTACGAGACCCGCACTATGTGCGCAACGCCCGCCGTTGGGTGGATCGTCTGACCACTTATCTTGACACTGAAATCCAGAGTAGCCTTGGCCTGGAAAGCTCGGACTTTGCGTTGGACTTCAGACTGATTGGTGTCGATGCCACGCTCGGTGAGCTGGAAACACAAACATCACTGAATCACGAGATTGGCGTGCTGGTGATCATCACCGCCGCCAGCCAATCATTAGCCGATGAGATCGGCAAGTTGATGAACCCGTTCCTGCTTCACTACCCATTAACCGACAGCGAGCCGCTGCCCACGTTCGCGTTTCCGTACTCGCCAGCACAGTCTTCACGCGGGGCTCTGTACGAATTCTGCCTGAACCATACGCTGAGCGTGGAAGACCCGCTTAGCGCGATGCGGCTGAAGAACGTGACCATAACCATGGACCAACCTCCGGCATGAGCAACCCAGTGGCTCAGTATGTCGATAGTATCCGCTCAAAAAACGCGGGCCCTTTCTGGGTGACCATCGACTTGTTTTGTACTGATACTGCCAGCTACCAGTACCTGTGCAAACACCTGGCTAATGCGCAGGTGGCTGCCGCGTTGCATCAACCGGCCAGCGCACTCAAACGGTTTGATATCGATACACTGCAGGTGGTGAAGTTCAGCTTACCCAGACCCGTTGTACAAGGTCATCACCGCGATCGGGACATGCACGGCGCGCAGTGGGCGGTGCTGATTCAGGAACTCGATATTAGCGATTAGGTCAGCGCCGTCAGCGTTGCCCATGAATCAGGCGCAGCCCAGAACCGATCATGAAACGCCGAAAATGAGTGCAGCACCGACACCCGAGCTAACAGGTGCCGGTGACAGCCGCGAGCGGCTACGGTCCAACGAGGGGTAGCGTCTAACGAGTCAGTAACGATGCAATAGTCTTGTTGTCGACATCCGCCGTCGTTTCTCCCAGAAATACCAGCTGGCTATCACTGCCTGACAAAAAGAACACGCTGCCGTTATAGGTGTTGTCCAGCCAGGTGAAGCTGAGTAGAGAGACATCACCAAAATCGGTGATGCTGCCAGAAATGGGATTAGGGAACACTTCAGCGCCATCCGGCTTTTCGATAACCGTGCGCCCCGTAACCGTGGTGCCGTTGAACGTTATCTCTGTGACCAGTACATCACAGGCGGTAATGTCGGCACCGCAGAAACGATGACGCCCGTCCCAGGAACCACTCAAGGTGGTGGAATTGGCCGGCGTCAATGCACCATCGGCAGCCCCCACAAGGTTCACGGACGTACCAGACAGGCTTTCAATGGTCTGGCCATTGACGATATTCAGATTAAAGGCCTCCTCTGCAGGCGTGCCCACGATGCCTGCACCGAAAATACCTTGATCCGGCGTATCGCTGGAGTCATGAAAGTAACTGCGCAGCGAACCGTTGAATGTGGAATCTGTACCCACGTTGCCGAACAGCGAATCAGCTGTGCCATCTCCAGCCAGTGCAAGGCCTGAAAGGCTGTTGTCATTGCCTATAACGTAAACACCGTTGCCCGACCCGAAATCGCCTATGTAGGCGCCAGCTTTGGTTCCTGTTGCTGGTGGCGTGCCGCCACCCGGCGGCTGAACGACTGGCGGTGTGCCGCCGTCAGGTGTGTCTGTAGCCGGGGTGCTGCTGCTACTGGAGCAGGCACTCAAAGCGGCCAAAGAAGCCACGGCCAGAATGTACTTGATCATAAGGAATCCTTCTTAGGTTAGGTCTGGTTGAGAAAAACCGGCTAGCCACAGGCGCGCCGTTACTGACGGAAGCCCGCCGTGTATTGTCTCGCGCAGCGTCTGTTACATGTGAGAACTGGCTCTCATTGAGTAGTTTGAAGAACCGCCGATAGCAGCTCATGTTCCTACGATTTCAATAACGAGATGTCCACGCATGCGTTTGCTGGCACATAACACGATAGGGCTGTGGGCGATAAGTTTACTACTGTTGTGTGAGCCAAGTGGTGTACGTGCGGCCATCTATGCCTGTCCGACAGGTGATGGAACCACCGTGTTCCAGGACCGCCCCTGCCCGCGGGCAGTCCCTGTGGAAACACCTGCCATGCAGGCCGCCAGAGCCCCGCTGGGCATTCATGATAGCTGGTTCGTCAAACCTTTACATGCCGAAGGCAGAGCGTTCTGCGACAAACGTGGCTGCGAATGTGGCCCACACGAGCGTCGTCACAATGGTTCTTTGGCCCGGGCCGTTGCTGATGCCCTGTACATGGATACCGGCTGGCACCGTTACGACATCAGTGAGGCGCTGTGGCTGGAAACACCTGTCAACTCGGCCAGACGCTATGACAGTCGTGCAGAAATGACAGAAGCTTCGTGCGCCGTCATGATGTCGCAGCAGCTGCTCAAGCAGTTTGCCGAGGACGTTTCCGCCGCACTCAGGCAGAAGGCACTTCAGGCGGAGGAGCGTGGATACGACATACCGGACCCCTGCGATGCAGGTGACGATCTAGCCTGCGACTACTACGATGCGATGATCCTCTACCAACGACTGGCGCGTGATGCCAAGGCGCTGCACATATCGCGTGAAATGCTGGGGACGTCGAGCCAGCCCTGATCAGGGCAGATTTCCCGGCTACGTGGCAGCGCCGAAGAAAAGGCCGCGTAGTAAACCACATCGTACACGCCCTTTTAACCATATTGCATTTGTTCACATTGTGCCCCGCGGCAATGAATTACTTTCCTGCAGGCGGAAGAGCCGGAGCGGTGTGTTACACAGTGTTTCACGCGGCCCCCCTCTTGCAGTGTGAATCTGAGTGATTGTGGGCCTTTCGAATCGTGCTCACTGTCTGCATATCACCTTCCCGGACATGACATGCCAGAGTCTTTCGATGTAGAAGCGCCACGCCTGAATGCACTCGCTGACCTGGAGATTCTGGACACGGGCCCTGAAAACGAGTTTGACGCTTTGGTTAAGGCAGCAGCGTCGGTGTGCGAAGCGCCCATCTCACTGATTTCACTGGTGGACGCCAACCGCCAATGGTTCAAGGCAAATGTGGGACTCGATGGTATAGAGGAGACCCCTCGCGAACTGGCATTTTGCGCGCACACCATCAAGGGGGATCGTATCCTCGAAGTCAATGATGCAACAACCGACCCCCGATTCAAGAGTAACCCACTGGTTACCGGCGCACCCAATATACGTTTTTACGCTGGTGCACCGCTGCGGTTGAGCTGCGGCTCACGCATTGGCACGCTGTGCATTATCGATCAGCAACCCAGGCAGCTCACCCGCCAGCAGAAAACAATTCTTGAGCACTTGTCTACGGCGGTCGTCCAGGCGCTTGAGTCTCGCCGTGCGTCACGCAGGTTGACCATCAGTGAGGCCAAGTTTCGGGCCTTAAGTGCCGCCGCGCCACTGGGCATCTTCAGCTCCGACGCCGAAGGCGCCTGCACCTACTCCAATGAACGATGGCGAGCCATCTTCGCTTTTAGCGAGGCCGACGCATTGGGCAAACATTGGATGTCAACCGTGCACCCGGATGATCATGACGGCGTGTTCTCCGAATGGTCCGATGCCACTTTGTCTCAGCGTGAATTCGACATGGAATTCAGAATCAGACGGTCCAATGGCCAGCAATTGCACGTCCGTGCGATATCCCGCCCGATCATCAACGATGAAGACGTGGTTACGGGGCATGTGGGTTCCGTAGAGGATGTCACTGAACGGTCTCTGGTTCGCCGTGCATTGACCAAAGAACGTCGTCGCCTTCAGTCGATCATTGAAGGTACGGGTGCTGGAACCTGGGAATGGAACGTTCAATCCGGTGCCATGCATTTGAACGATCGCTGGGCTGAAATAATCGGTACCACACTGGTCGATTTGGCCCCGGAGAACATACAGACCTGGTTCGAACTGATTCACCCGGACGATAATGCCTCTCACCATTCACAGCTGGATCAGCATCTGGCTGGACAAATTCAAGCGTATGACAATGAATTGCGTATGCGCCATCACGACGGTCACTGGACTTGGGTCCACATCAGAGGCCGTGTACTGGCAAGATCGAAAGCGGGTCAGCCTGAATGGATGTACGGCACGTTACTGGATATCTCCGAACGCAAGACGCAGGAGCAAGCGTTGCACAAAAGCGAGTGGCTACTGGCTGAAACCGGAGCGCTGGCGGATGTGGGGGGTTGGGAGCTCAACCTGGAAACGGATGAGCTGCTGTGGACGGCGCAAACCTGCGCCATCCATGGTATCGCTGCTGACAAACAACCCAGTCTGAAGGAGGCCATCGCATTCTATGTACCTGAAGCTCAACCGGTGATTGAAGAAGCCGTCAATCGCGCCATAGCTCACGGTGAGAACTGGGATCTGGA
>CALLPU010000027.1 GCA_938016235.1 uncultured Granulosicoccus sp.
GATTCCCATGGCTGTATCGCTTGGCTTCGGTATCCTGTTTGCCACGGCCGTAACGCTGGTGCTGATACCTGTCAACTATCTGGTTCTGGAGGATATCCGGGCTGGTTGTCGCCGGGCGTTCAACTGGAAACGCGGTGACACTGCCACGCCTGCGTCCTGAGCTCGACAGGTCGGTGTTTGCGCGTTGAACATCGTACGGCGACAGATGAGAACATCGATTGAAGCTGACTGGAAATTGACCGCTCAAGAGCAGTCACGCAACTAGCAGCGTGTCATCTGACTGCGCAGCTGGCGGTGTCGCCTGGTCAATCGGTCCTGTGTTTTGGTGTCTTGTGCCTTTTGCATTTGCGCTACTGTCTGTTCGATACTGCGAGTGAGACGTTGCTGGCAATCCGTGCGCAGATCGCGGGTGGTGGCAAGTGATGTGTTTGGTGTGCTGCGTGTCGCACTGCCTGCTGGAGCGGCGTATTGTCGAGGTGCGTCGGGGTTTGCTTCACCCAGAGCCGGTAGCGCATAGCCTGCAGCCGAATCATTGGACGAGACGCGACTGGTCAACCCCTGAGCCTTGTCACACCCTCCCTGCTCCTCAATGAACTCAACCGGGAAAACATCACATCGCCGACCTACCGGGCCAAACGATCCCACCTGGCAGCGTTCTGTGCTCAGTTGAGCAATGCGCGATTGCGATACCCCTTCGCTTCCCTCGAAGGAATACACGTAGCTGACCAGGTTTTTAACAAAGGCGCTGGTGCTGTTCATGCCGCCATAGTGATTGAACAGATCACCGGAGCTTTCACCAGCCAGCATCCGTTCAGCCGTATCATCAGCAAATTTTCTTGCCACGCGACAATCGAGCACCGGCAGTACAGACGCAGACTTGGAGATTCTGCTGGTGGATTCATCCGGTGCGCACGGGTTACTGGTGTATGTCGTGTTGCCGGTCGCATCAATGCATTTATAAATGGCAGCTGATGCAGGCAGGATCGTCGTCGACATGATCACAGCCAACACCATCCCCAGCGCGAGCATCAGACAGCGTTCGCATAATCGTTGAGTGATGAAACCAGAGAACATCATGATCAGTGCCGTCACGACGGAGTATTGGGGTTAACAGAGGTATCGGCGGACGAGGGGCCCGCTTCCAGTGCACAGGGTTATTTTTGGGTATACGGGGAGCTTTTCTAACGCTGGGCTCTCTGTTTGAACGCTTTGAAGGTCACAGTACACTGGTGATCGGTTTGGGTATCCGGTTGCACTGCCATGCGCCTTCAATCACAATACCGATCCCCTGCGGATATCCCCATTCCCCGTGACACCCCGTTCAGATACTGAGGCACCAGAAGGCCGATCGACGCTAGAGCAGCAACGGCTGATCACGTCCATCACCACGCTATTTGAGCACAAGATCACATTCAATGAATTCCTCGGATTCAAGATAGAACAGCTTGATCCCACGCCGGTGCGGGTGTGCTTCTCGATGCGACCGGAGTTGATCGGGCACTTTCAACACGGCCGATTGCACGGCGGTGTGATCTCATCCGTTCTGGATGTCAGCGGCGGGTTGGCCGTGATGATCGGGATTGCCGGCTATCACGCGTCTGAGACCGCTGATCAGATCATGCAGCGCTTTACTCACCTCGCCACTATCGACATGCGGGTGGATTATCTGCGACAAGGCATCGGCGAGCGCTTCACTGCCGAGGCCGATGTTGTCAGGCTCGGCAAGCGTGTTGCGGTATGCAGCATGCGGCTAACCAATGAAAAGGGATCGTTGATTGCCACGGGAAACGCCACGTACATGGTCAGTTGACCTTTCGCGACCCACTAGCCTGGACTATTCATGAAACGCCTGATTCTTCCACCAGACCCTTTTTCTGTAGCGGATTCTGCGAAGGAGCGGAATACAGTTTGTATTTCCGACTGAGCAGGATTCGCTACAGGAAAAGGGGATGCGGAAGAATCTGGACTGGGCGTCCCCGTGGCTTCATGGATAATCCAGGCTAGGGATCAGCAAATTCTGCAAAGCACCAGTGTCGCCACACGCGGTTCCGATCAATCTGTTTGGGTCGGTCTTGTGTGTTGGTGCGTGCCCTGACAAAAAAGATTTCCAATGTGGCCAGCTGCGTATCGCGTGATCGCGGCTGATTGTTCCATTGCCGACAGTAGTAGCTGCCCAGTGCGCTCCTCACGGTATTGTTACGGTGGCTGTCAACACGACCCAGGTACTTGCGCCAGCGATACCCGTCATACAAGGGAAAATAGCGTTCTGGTGGTTGCCATCCGGGATGGCTGGACGTCAGTTCATAGAGGTCCACTTGCTCGCCGTTTCTCAATGTGCCTGGAATCAGCACATAGGAGGAGGTGGTAAGCGGGTAGGGGGCAAACATGTCCCAACGCTGGTCCAGGCGCAGGATGCGCGCAACCTTGTCTACGTGTTGTGGTGCAGCGCGAGGCACCTGTGGCAGTCCATGCAGATTAAAACGTGTGACTACGTAGAACAGCAGCAGCGCAATCAATGAGCCGGCAACCGTGGCTTTGACTCTCACCGGGCGATAAGGCAAAAAACGCTGAGTGATGTCACCCATGAAGCTGCGATGTTCTGCCACCCATCCGTACACCCGATTGCCCAGCCACATCAACGGTGGCAATCTCATCAACCAGGCCAGCGGTTTAAACGGCCACCGCTGGCTGAACAGGAAGGCCATGGCATACCAGTGGGTGTA
>CALLPU010000028.1 GCA_938016235.1 uncultured Granulosicoccus sp.
CGCCTTCGTCGTTGATCAGTTGGGCGGCGGCCTTGGTCGTGCGGTCATACCAGCGGCCATAGGCTGCGCCAATGCCGGTGCGATGAACCTGAAAACCGATTCGAATGGGCTCGGCACTCTGTGCCTGTGAGTAGCCCATCAGCCCGGGCAACGCGCCGCCGGCAGCGACAGCACCTGCCCCCGCAGCCAGAGTCTTGATGGCTCGACGCCGAGTGAAGTGGGAGGCGGATTCAGGTAAGTCAGTCATCTGCAGGTTCCGTGTTTCGAAATGCCAGGCTCCAGAATAGCACCTGAGTCACCGGGAGAAAATCAACTTGTTCATTGGCGGCTATCAATCAGTACCGAAGCAATGAACCCGGACGCAAACTACGCGGATCATCAACTCGGGTCCAAATTCGATACCAGCACGACATGGCGAGTGCTTCTGCATCCCGTACCTGCCATCACGCCCCCCGGGGTGAAGCCAGTAACCAGAGCCCCAGTAGTGTGTAGAGGATCATGAACAGTGCCAGGGGGAGTTGACTGATCACGGCACCGCGGCCAGTACCCAACAACTTGACAGCGATGGCATGCGTGAGCAGAACCGATAACACATGCCCGGTGACCACGGTACCGGCTTGTATTAACCAGATGATATGAACAGTGTGATGGGTATTAAAAAAACCGGTGGTGACATAAAAGGTACCCAGGCCGAGCCAATCCGCACCCGAATGCAGAGGATCAGAAAACGCCGCCAGCGCGTATTGAACATTAACCAGAAAGGCGGTTAGAAAGTGTGCAATGTGGTACGCCAGAGCAATGGGTAGTATTCCGATCGCAAGCACACCGAAGGCGCGCAGAAACGCAACCTGGTTCGTAGCGGCATACCTTGTTGACAGCCAGAGCCCGGTACCGACACACACTGCAAATATCAAAATTAATCCAGCGTTGGCCACCAACAGCCCCACCAACGTCTCCATGACAACCGCTGAGCGCCCCGGAAACTCCAGTGGATTGACATTGATCACCGATAGCCACCAGAACGTCTCATTCAGCCCATCGAAGCTACCGCAGGCCAGCACCACCAGAACAAACACGCCCACACTGGCTAATGATCCGTTGCCGATACGGGCATCGTCATACAACCTGTCAGCGTGCTCTCTGGCAGCCCAGCCTGGCATACCCAGCTTGACGCCATGGCCATCATCGATCTGCGAACCACTCACTCCCTCCGGTTCAGTATCCAGTCTGCGCTGCAGGACGGTGCCGCAGATCGGAGCCAGTCGGGCATAGTGGTTCAGCAATATCGAGAAGCACTCTACCCGTCCAAGCCAGGCTGCCGATCCGAACGCGTAGAGGCCAGCCAGCGTTATCAGGAAGTAGCCACTGACGACAACCGCCAGGCGTGCCGGATCGTCAGGAGACGGATAGGCCAGTGCGAAGGCGCTAAAGCCCAGAAACAGGATAGCCCCCGGCCAGACCCCCAGCCTGTCAGGTAACGAAAACCGGGCACTGTCAGCCTGGCTTCTGATCAAACGATGCAGACCAACCCAGGGGTTGACCCAGTGCCACAGATTTCCCACCAGGCCTTGCACGGACACAAAGCCAATCCACCAGAGCGTCCAGATCGTTAGCGGAAACGGGTTGGACAGCGGATCGCGGGAGCCTGTAAAACCGATCACGATCAGCGCTGAGAGGATACCGAGACAAAGCAGACTGCTCAGCGTCTGCCAGCGCTGCGACAACCGTGTGTTGAACAGCAATCGGGGTACAAACAGCCGGCGCGATTGCTGGTCGGACACAAACCCCAGCAGAACAACGGTTAACGCGACAGCCAGTACGCCACCTGCTATATAGGCCTTGGTGGGAAGCAATAGCACGAAACCCTGTTCTGAGACATGAGCAGCCGCCGATGCGCTGAAAGCCCATAGACACACCGCCGTAATGACGCCCTTCGCACCGTTCAATCTGAATCAACCTGTATAACTGTTCTATGAACTATAGCAAGGCTGATGAAACCGCCTGACAACAATCAGACAGAGTTACTGTCGATAAAAGCCGAACAGCGTGCTGCACAATTTGCAGCACTGTGCGGGCGAACCGTAGCGCTGTTTGCCATCATGTTACTGGTTACAGTGCTGGTGCCATGGCCAGGGCCGCTGTATCTGTATGCCGTGCTGCTGGTGTTCGCAGTACTGGGCTGGGGTGGCTGGTATCTGGAAAACGCCGCATGGGGAAAAAGCTGGCATCAGTATGCGTTTGTCACGGCCGATTTTGCCTTGATGGCATTTGTGCTGTTGTACCCCAATCCTTTATTGCCACTGGACTATCCGCCACAATTCATTTTGCGTTACGGCAATTTCATTTTCTTTTTCGTACTGCTTGCAGGGCTGACCTATGTCTACAGGCCGCGTCTGGTGCTCTGGGGCGGCATTTCAGCCGCGGTGTGCTGGGCAATCGGCGTGCTCTTCCTGTTAAATCTGCCAGACACCTTCCGCATTCCGTCTAACGATCTGAGCCTTGAGATAACGCTGACGGCATTTGCCACGCCTACGTATGTGGATACCAGCATCCGCGTGCAGGAAGTGTTTGTTCTTCTGATTGTCGCCGGGCTGCTGGCCCTGGCGGTTAAACGCTCTCGTACCGTGGCGCTGCGTCAGGCTAGCCTGGCGCGCGAGAAATCCAACCTGGCTCGCTACTTCCCCAACAAGACCGCCGAGCTGCTGGCCGGTAAAAACAATCCATTCTCGCAACCTCGCGAACACGATTGCGCTATCCTGTTTGCCGATCTGGTTGCTTTCACCGCCTGGTCTGAACGGCATACCCCGGCGCAGACCATCGCCTTGCTGCGCGAAGTGCACGGCGTACTCGCTGAAGTCATTTTTCGCCATGACGGCACACTGGACAAGTTCATCGGCGACGGCCTCATGGCGACCTTCGGCACCCCTGAGCCTACCCCTGAAGACGGCGCCAATGCGCTCATGGCAGCTGTTGATATGGCTGATGCGTTTGAGTTGTGGAAAACAACCAGCTCAATGCCAGATGCAAATCAACTGTGTCTGGCTATCGGTGGGCATTTCGGTGCGGTGGTCATCGGCGATATCGGCAGCGAAGAACGTCTGGAATTTGCTGTCCTCGGAGACGCTGTCAACGTTGCCAGCAGACTGGAATCTGCCACTCGGCAGGTGGGGTGCAGATGCCTGGTCAGCAAAGAACTGATGGAGGCGGCCCAAGGCCAACAATCTGAGGAGATAGCAAGCTGTCAGCAGCGGCTGGAACGTCTGGCGCCCATTACACTGCGCGGCCGACGCGGCACTACCGACGTATTCGCACTGCGCTGACGCTTAGCTATCAGGTAAACAGCGCCAGCTGCGCGTGTGCCTCAGCCTGATCTGAGGATACTGTTGCCTGGCGACGTGCCGGGGGTGTGAAGTGCACGGTCGATAACAGAAACGGTTGACGTTTGCTATCCATGCCATAACGCTTGCAAGCATGCTGAAAACGTTGCTGGATTATTTGAGCACGCGGGCCTTCACCGGAAAAGCGAGTCTCAAAATCGCTGTTGTTCAACCTTCCCCCACGCAAGGAGCGAATAGCATTAAGCACGCGTTGTTTTTTTAACGGGTAGTGTTCCTCCAGCCATTCAGGAAACAGCGTTGCCAGCTCATGTGGCAAGCGCAACAGCAAGGCCGTTGCCGCACGGGCACCGGCTTTTGCCGAAGCTTCCAGGATGGCGTCCATTTCATGTTCATTCAGTGCTGGAATAATCGGTGATACCGACACACGCACCGGTATACCCGCTTCCGCCAATACCCGCATCGTGCGTAAACGTCGATGAGGTGCGCTGGCACGCGGTTCAAGCCGATGGCTCAACTCGTTATCCAGCGTCGTGACCGAAAACGCCACAGTGACCAGATTAAAAGCCGCCAGTTGCTTGAGCAGATCCAGATCTCGCTCAATCAATGATCCTTTAGTGATCAGGTACACCGGGTGTTTAGCCGCCACCATCACTTCCAGAAGTTGCCGGGTAATGCCCAGCTGTTTTTCCAGCGGTTGGTAAGCATCGGTGTTAACACCAATGGCAATCGGCTCACACACATAGCCTGGTCTGGCCAACTCGCGTTCCAGCAACTCGGCGGCATCCAGTTTGGCATATAACAGACGCTCGAAATCCAAACCGGCCGAGTGCCCCAGGTAGGTATGCGATGGGCGGGCAAAACAGTACGAGCATCCATGCTCACAGCCACGATAGGGATTGATGGATCGGTTGAAATGCAAGTCGGGGGAATCGTTTTTGGTGATGATGCTTCGAGCGCGATCCTCGCGCCATTGCGTTCTTGCAGTGGCGTCGGCCTCTTCCGGAAGGCCGTTCAGCTCATGCGATGGCCACCCGTCGTCCACGTCCATTCTTTGCAGGGGTTCAAATCGTCCGGAGCGATTGGTCTGTGCACCACGACCACGACGTTTGTGAGGTGTGTTGAACATGGAGGATTCCGATAACTGTTATTTTAACCAGTATACGGTCTCCCAACGCATTTGCACAGACCTGTTACACAGTGCCCAGCAAATGCCCGCCGTCCACCGGCAACGCCACGCCGTTGATAAACGACCCGGCATCACTGCACAACAGCAGCACCGCGCCATCAAGCTCATCCAGTCGGCCGGCTCTACCGGCTGGCGTACTTTCAAGATAGCGCTGCCCTTGCTCGGTGGCAAAGTATTCGGCGTTGATTTCCGTCTGAATGAAACCCGGGCACAACGCATTCACCCGAATGCCCTTGGGTGCCAGTTCCAGAGCCATTGATCGGGTTAGTTGCACCAGAGCGGCTTTAGACGCTGCGTAGGCACTGTGGCCAAACCCGACGCGCAAGCCCAGAATCGAGGCAATGTTGAGAATGCAACCCGGCCGGCCACTTTCAACCATTTGCCGGGTCACCTGATGAGCCACTCGCCAGGCGCCACTCAGATTGACATCCAGCGTGTTCTGCCAGCTCGCTTCGTCCAGCTTCAGGAAGGATCGGGAATCTGCCATGCCCGCATTGTTGATCAGCAGTGACACCGGCCCAAGCGCATCCTGTATCGCGCCCAGCGCATCGCTCACACTGTGTTCACAGGTCACGTCCATACAGCTGACCATCGCCTGCCCACCCTCATCAACAATACGTTGATACAACTCGTTCAGCCTGTCGGTGCGTCGGGCGGCCAGTACAACGTGTGCACCTTTGCCGGCAAGCAGTTGGGCAAAATGAGCACCCAGACCACTTGATGCACCGGTTACCAATGCCACGCTACCGGTAATACCCTGCACGCAGTTGTTCGATTCAGAAACGCTCATGTACGGATCAATTCCACAGCCATCGCCGCCAGAGGTGCAACATACTCTCCCATGACGTGTGCGTTGTCACTGGAGGCATTACCCGCCACCGCCCGTTTTTTTACACCTTGCAGAATCGCGGCAAATCGAAAAAAACTGAAAGCCAGATAGAAGTCCCAGTCATCAATGCCGGCAATCCCCCGACGTTTGCAATAAGCCGCCACGTAGTCCTCTTCCGATGGAATACCCGCAGCGGTTCGATCAACACCACCCAAACCGGCCATCGGCCCTTCGTTGGGCATGCGCAACTGCATGCACTGATAGGCAAGATCGGCATAGGGATGGCCCAGGGTAGACAACTCCCAATCAACCAATGCACGCACACGCGGTTGTTCAGGATGAAACATCATGTTGTCCAGACGAAAATCACCGTGCACCAGTGCCACACGATTATCGGCCTGGGGCATGCATCCTGGCAGGTGCGCCAGCAGCCATTCCATATCCAGGATAGTGTCTGTTTCTGATGCGCGGTACTGCCGGCTCCACAGCGCTATCTGCCTTTCCAGGTAGCCTATCGGGCGCCCGTAATCCGATAAACCAACGCCTTCAATGTCAATGTCGTGCACGGCTGCCAGCACCCGATTCATTTCATCGTAATGAGCGCCACGCAAGGTGTTGCTCATGCCCGGCAGCGCCGGATTCCACAACACCCGACCGTCCACATATTCCATCACATAAAACATGCTGCCAATCACCGACTCATCCGTACACAGATGAAACGGTTCGGCCACCGGCACATCCGAGCCATGCAGTGCACGCAATACGCGGTACTCCCGATCCACCGCATGCGCCGACTTCAGCAGTTTCCCAGGCGGCTTGCAACGCAACACGTAAACACCGCTTTGCGCGTCCAGTCGATACGTCGGGTTGGATTGACCGCTACTGAACTTTGCACAGGTAACCGGCCCATTGAAACCTGCCAGGCTGGATTCCAGATAGTGGCCCAGTCGTTCCACATCCGGAGCGAACCCGGGCGATACCGTTTCATTCATGGACGTACCGATTAATCACACGTTTACCCAACGCCATCTGATGCACCTGATCCGGCCCATCGGCCTGGCGGCACCAACGCGCATAGTTGAACGCCTCTGCCATGAAGTAGTCTGCGCTCAAGCCACCGGCACCGTGCATTTGCATACAGCGATCAATCACCTGCTGTACGAGTAAAGGCACGGTGGTCTTGGTGGCCGCGATCATATCCACACTCGCTCTCGCCCCATCAGTGTCAATACCATGTGAGGTTTTCAGCACGAGTAGTCGCGCCATTTCAATGTCGGAAAAGCTGCGGGCAATCTCTTCACGCACAGACTGATGCTGGCTCAACTGCCGGCCAAATGTCTGGCGCTGGCTTACACGATTGCAGGCCAGCTCGAGCGCTCGCTGGGCACAGCCGATCAACCGCATGCAATGATGCATTCGCCCAGGTGCCAGACGACTCTGCGCAATCTCGAAGCCACGCCCTTCACCGAGCAACAAATTCTCCAGCGGCACTCGCACATGATCAAACACCACCTCTGCATGACCCACGGGGGCGTCATCGTAGCCGAGCGTGGTTAACGATCTGACCAGTTGCACACCGGGAGTATCCCTGGGCACAAGCACTTGTGACTGCTGCTTGTGCCTGTCCGGATTGTCCGCATCGGTTTTACCCATGACGATAAATATGCGGGTGCGCTCATTCATGGCACCGGTGATGAACCATTTGCGCCCGTTAAGCACCCACTCGTCCCCATCACGCCAGATCTTCATCTCGATGTTGGTCGCATCGCTGGAAGCCACCTGCGGCTCCGTCATGGCGTACGAGGAACGGATTTCACCCGCCAACAGGGGAGACAGCCACCGCGCTTGCTGCTCCGCCGTAGCAAAGTTCATGAACACCTCCATGTTGCCGGTGTCCGGCGCACTGCAATTGAACACTTCAGCAGACCACAGAACACGCCCCATTATCTCTGCCAGTGGCGCGTACTCTGTAAAACTCAGCCCTCCGTGATCCACATACTGCGAATGTTCCTCCGGCACGAACAGATTCCACAGTCCGGCAGACTTCGCTACATCCTTCAAATGCTCCACGATGGGTAGCGGGGCAAAACGGTTATCCGCAGCTGCCAGCTGCTCCGCATGAGCTTGCTCGTTGGGGTAGATGTGCTCATCCATGAACTGCCCCAGCCGCAATGCGAACGCAGTGGACTTTTCAGTGTTTTCAAACATTCTCACGTGGTTCCGTAATCTACCGATGCGAACAGAGCATACGAACTTTCAGCCGTCTCTGCCTCATTCCATGAACACAGGAGCCCACTCAGGTGGGTTGGCAGCAGTCGCGTGAGC
>CALLPU010000029.1 GCA_938016235.1 uncultured Granulosicoccus sp.
TCAATACTCCGCTGTAGTCAGTCATGGCGTAATCTGCTGTTGTCTGGCGGCGAAGTTGACCATGTCATGATTAATGTCTCGGGTGGCGTGATAAAGCTTGCGGTAAATCGCCAACAATTCCTGATACGCGGCGTGTCGTGTCGGGTCTGGCTGGACAGCGGATGTACTGCCCGCCATGCCATTGGCAGCATCGGTAATGCTGTTGTACCAGCCAGCGCCAAACGCTGCGATCATGCCAGCGCCTAACGCCGACGCTTCCACGGTGGTGCTCACGTTCACCGGCCTACCCAACGCATCGGCCAGCATCTGACGCCACAGTTCACTGTTTGCCCCACCGCCAATAGCCACGACATCGTTAATGGTCTGGTTGGCGGCACGTTCCATATCCGTGGTACGCATGACTTGATCGAGCGTAATAGATTCCACAATCGCCCGATAGATATGCGCTTCAGTATGACTGCCGCTCAAGCCAAGCATGACCCCGCGAGCCGAGGAGTCCCAGTGCGGATCCATGACACCGGAGAAGTAGGGCTGAATCAGCAACCCGTCAGAGCCGATAGGCACCTGCAAGGCCGCCTTTTCCAGTCGTTCAAACACCTGCGCATCGGCTCGGCCTTTAGACACAAACTGTTCCACGAACCAGTTGATCAGGAAGGCACCGGAGCGTAGGCAGTTCTCGTAAATGTAGCCTTCACCCTGTGCCGCCAGTTCTGTTCGCCACGACGTGTTGTAGGCATAGTCGGGCGACCAGATACCCGATACCACGGCGGTTCCCAGATTCACGTAAGCGCGATCCGGCACGGTGCAATTCACACCCAGCCCCGCACACTGGCCATCGCCGCCTGCCGCGAATACCGGTAAACCGGCTGGCAGTCTCGTCAGTTTGGCCACGTTGTCAGTAACCGTGCCGAGCTGTGTGCCTGGCTTGTGAGGGACTGGTAAGCGCGACGCGTCGAGCTCCAGCGCGTTGAGCAGGGGTTCGGACCAGCGCTTTTCCTGCAAATCAAATATGCCCATGGGGTCGGAGCTGATCCAGCCTGTGCGATAGCCACCGCCACACAGGCGCTGCACCAGATAGGCCTGCACATCAACAAAGTGCGCAGTGTTGTTCCATGCCTGCATTTCGTTTTCACGCATCCAGGCAAGGCTGTAGAGGCAAGGCGTCAAATCCGGCATCCGCCCGGTGATGCGATGAATCTTTTCCAGCCCGAAGCTTGCCGGAAATGAAGACACCTGGCTTCGGCAGCGTTCATCCAGCCAGACGATAGCCGGGTACGCCGAACCACCTTCGGCATCCATGAAGGCGATGGTTTCACGTTGGTTGGAGATGGCCAGCCCTTGAACGTCTTCCAGTCGGTAGCCGCAGGCCAGAATGTCGGTTGCGCAGTTGTTCAGTGCCGTAACCGCCGAATCCCACCAGTCTTCCGGATTCTGTTCAAAGCAATCCAGTCGAGGATTGTGCATCGGCACATCGGCTCGCCCTTCGGCGATGGCATGGCCCGCACGGTTCCAGGCAATGGCCTTGGTGCTTTGCGTGGAGCTGTCGAGCCCGATGACCAGTGTTTGGAGCATCAGTGCTCCAACCCTATGATACTGTCGGGTTCAGCTGTTGTGTCAGCCGTTGCACCCAGGCGTCTTTGCGAAGGCGTGCTGGAGCACTTCGAGCAAAGACAACGCAGAGGCAACGGCTGACAGAGCAGCCCCGAGGGAGCGTTCAGGCGTGTCCCTGTCTGCGTTGCATTTTTTTGACGTGCTCCAGCACGCCTGCAAAAATACGCCTTGTCAGGAACACGCCTGAGCGCTCTGAACCTGGCAGTTTCATAGGGGTGGAGCACTTAATACTCCTGGCGGGTAGGGGTCACTACCATTTCCTGAATGAGCACGTTCTGCGGCATCTGGTAGGCAAACAGAATCATGTCGGCCACATGTGAGGCTGCTATGCCACCACCAATTCGCACCTTGTTGTCTTTGTAGGCTTTCAGTGTGTTGGGATCGTTAACGTGATCCAGCACCTCGGTATCAATGATGCCGGGTGAAATGACAATGACGCGCACATCAAACGGTGCCAGGTAACCGCGCAGACTTTCGCTGATGGCATGCACGAAAAACTTGCTGCCACAGTACACCGTGTGATCCGGGTATACCTTGCGCCCGGCAATGGAACTCATGTTCACGATCGTACCGCCGCGTCGCTCCTTCATGCCCTTGAATACAGGGTGTAAGGCATTCATAACGCCCTTGATGTTGATATCGATGGTCTCGTCCCATTCTTCGGGAGGCTGCTCACCGATATCACCCAGTCGAGCGATGCCGGCGTTGTTGAACAGACAATCCACCGGTCCGTATTGACTTTCCGCATCAGCCACCGCCGCGGCAATCGCCTCGCGATCGCGCACATCGACTTGTCGACACACGGTATCGGGCAGATTCAGGGCCTCCATCCGTTCCACACGTCTTGCCATCAGTAACAGCGGGTGTCCGGCTGCGGAAAACGCTTTGGCCGTGGCCTCGCCAATGCCTGAACTGGCTCCGGTTATGGCTATCAGAGGTTTACTCACGATTCATCTCTCCTGTGCGGTGTTGGTTGTTCGACGACCGGGCCGCTGAGTTGATTCCTGTCAAACGTTGGGTATGAGTGAGCACGTTTAATGACGTCTCTACGATGTACGGTGATCCCGTGCACTGCCACTCAATACGCAGGGTCAGAGACAGGGCAGACCAGCCTTGGCTGGCCCGCCCGTGTTAACAGGGCACCGCAACGACGATCAGCGTGTCATTGCAGTGCCTT
>CALLPU010000030.1 GCA_938016235.1 uncultured Granulosicoccus sp.
CACCTGCATATCCAGACTTACTGCGACCAACTCTTCAGTGCTCTTGCCTTTGCTGTCATACGACGGCAGGTTACCGGCCGTATGATCGGCTCCCTGCGCAGTCATCATCATGGTTAGACCGGTGACTTCGATAACCCGAGGATCATAGGCACTGATGGCCTGTCGCTTGATCACCGGCACACGCTCTACACCTAGGGCCTCCCCCACGCGCGCTGTGCCAGATGCATACAACTTGCCATCGTCTGTGCCATGCCGCAAGTCGTCAAGTACCGATTGCATGAACTGTGTGTCACCAAATTCTCCGCGCCCGGAATCCATCAGCACCCCGATGGTGCCTCCAAGCTCAATCGTGTCCACACCCAGATCGTTTGCCTCATAGTTCAGTTGGGCCAGCTCATCCGGATCAGTCAGCCCACAGTTTGTGCCCAGCAAGCCAATGGTTTCGTATTCCACTGGCGATACCACTTCATTGCCATTTTCGTCTGCGTACACGTTACTGCACTGAATGATGCAGCCGGGCATGCAGGCATGAGTCTGTTCACCACCACGCGCCAGATTCTGTTCTCGCAGAAAATCACCGCCCAGCTTGAATGGACCGGTCTCGGTATCCACCGCCTGACCGGCGGTAAAGTTGCGAACAGGAATACCACCCACATGGTTGGTGTAGTCCGCCACCATGGCGGTTCCGGTTTGCTGAAAAGCCTGTATCGCAGGTTCCGCATCCAGCATCTTGCGATATTGCTTCACTGCACCCATGACCTTCTTGCGCTCGTGCAAGGGCGGCATGCGATCCAGATCCACAATGATGGCCTTTACCTTCTTGGACCCCATCACGGCACCGACGCCACCTCGGGCAGCCAGCCGGCTGGGGCGTAGATCAACATCACTGAACGCGATGCCGGACAGCAACCCCTGATACTCGCCAACCGGGCCGCACAGGGCCAGGCTGACCTTCTTGCCAAAGCGTTCGTGCAGCTTGGCTGCGGTTTCAAAGTTGCCCATGCCCAGGTAATCACTGGCATCGTGAAACTGAATCTCGCCATCCTTCATGAAATGAATCATCGTCCAGCTGTCTGCCATGCCTGTGAGGGTAAGCCCGGCAATCTTCAACTGACCGAGTGCAAACGCAAACGTGCCGCCGCCGTTGGCTTCCTTCACGCCCAGAGTCAGTGGGCTTTTGCATCCGACACTGACGCGATTGGCATTGGAAAAATTGGTGCCAGCGAAAGGCCCTGCTGAAAAAATGAGCGGATTGTCGCCAGACAATGGGTCGACGTCTGCGAGCCCCTCATCATTGAGAGTCTTGGCAATCAGATAGCGGCCGGCGCGCACAATGGCCTCGCCTTCAAGCTCGTCCGTGCGGATCTGGCGAGTGGACAGTTCGATGTGATGATAATGACGCATGTGATTTAACGTTTGTCTTGAGTAACCGTTAGCACTGATAGTAACTGGAATACCAGTAATACTAAACCGGCAGATCAGATCGCCGTAACGGGTTGTTGACTGGATACCAGTTGGTCGATCAGCTCTATCCAGTGCACGACGGGTCGACCACTACCGCCCTGAATATGCAGCTGGCAGCCAATGTTGGCCGTGGCGATGATATCCGGCTCATTTGCCAGTAGCGCCTTGACCTTGTTGTCGCGTAACTGATGACTCAGTTCAGGTTGGAAAATAGAGTATGTGCCCGCTGAGCCACAACAGGTGTGGGCATCGGCCACGGTTGTCAGGTTAAAGCCAAAGCGATTCAATAGTCGCTCCGTGACGAGCGGCAGTTTCTGACCATGCTGCAAGGTGCACGGCGGATGAAACGCCACTTTGCCCATGGCCTTTGCTGCTGCATCGAAGCCGGACAACTCCTGATCACTTAATACATCGATCATGACTTCCACGATATCCCGGCTCAACTCGCTGACTTTCCTCGCCTTGGCCGCATACTCGGCATCACCGGCCAGCACGTGCCCATAGTCCTTGACCATGACACCACAACCACTCGCCGTGGTAATGATGGCCTCACACCCGGCTTCGATAAATGGCCACCACGCATCAATGTTGCGACGCATGAAATCGTGCGCAGCCTGTTGCTCATTCAAGTGAAAATGAACCGCTCCGCAACAACCCGATGAGGCGGCCCGGTTCAACGTAATACCAAAAGCACTCAGTACCCGCGCGGCACTGGCATTGGTAGCCGGAGCCATGGAAGGCTGCACACAACCATCGAGCACCAGCATCTTTCGTTCATGTACTTGTCGCGGTGCCCAGGGAATCTGCTGGCGAGGCGGAATGCTGCCGGCCAACGAACCAGGCAACAGGGGTCGGGCGAGCTGACCGAGCTTCACCAGCGGACCCACTCTTTTTGCATACGGCAATACCGACAGAATGCCCTTGCGCATCCAGCGCTCCCGGAATCCGCGAGGCACTTTTTCCTCTACCAGCGATCGTCCCAGATCTACCAGATGGCCATACTCAACACCAGACGGGCATGTGGTCTCGCAGTTTCGACATGTGAGACAACGATCAAGATGTGTTCTCGTGACGTCAGTGGGCTCGTGTCCCTCTACCACCTGTTTTATCAGGTAGATCCTGCCGCGTGGGCTGTCTTTCTCATCGCCGAGCAGGTTATAGGTTGGGCAGGTGGCGAGGCAAAATCCGCAATGAACACACTTACGCAGTACCGCTTCAGCGGCGACTGCGCGCGGGTCGTCGATCAGAGCAGGCGCTATCGTTGTTTGCATGTATTCATCACTATTGGATAGGAAGATTAAGCAGCCGCTCAGGCAACATCCAGCTCAGGATGAAATCGCCCTCGGTTAAACAGTCGCTGTGGATCAAAGCTGTCGCGTACACGAGAT
>CALLPU010000031.1 GCA_938016235.1 uncultured Granulosicoccus sp.
CTGGTGGCGGCTGCCCGTGGTGATGTGGTTGCAGCTCTGGCGCGCGAGGGAGGTTTGCCAAACGTCATGTGGGCGGGTCCTCAGACGGTATCCAGGGCCATGGAGCGTGGCGAGGTGCCAGTACAGGGGGGGGCAAAGAAAGGCCCCTCACGGGTACGCCTGGGATTTTCCGGGGATGATTTTGGGTACCTTATTGAACTGGGCCTGCCTGAGCCACTTCAGTCAGCGTTCAATCTGGATCCTGTCATCAAGCGTGAATCTATCTGGCACGGTGTGGCATGGCGCGCGGCATCAGTGCTGGTGGATAGAAAAGGCCCGATGATTCGGCGCCGAGTGTCTCGTCAATGGCAGGTGGTGGCGAAAGATCTGGCGGTTCACGATAGTCTGTTCGATCACGCGGGTGATCCCGCCAGTGTGCCTGAAGTGTTCAGGCTGAGAGAGACGCTGCGCCAGTGGCGGTTCTATGCAGACTTTCGCACGGACCGTGATGCTCCCGCCAGACGATCCATACCCGCCACCCGAACGCCGGTTCTGCATCACGACGGGCGCGACCTCGCGGCGGCGTTGCAGACCATTCTCGAGGTGGGCAATCCCACGGCTCTGGCCGATGCGATTGATGACGCGTTTCCCGGCAGTGTTCTGGAAATCGAATCCAATGGTGCTGGACATCTGGTTGCCGGGCTGCGCCAACCCGGTTTGCTTAGAACGCTCAGTTGCGCTGAGTGGTCAGATGGCACACTGCGCTATGTGTTGTTGATCGCGGCTCTGCTCACACCCAGACCTCCGCCACTGATGGTGCTCAATGAACCGGAGACCAGTCTGCATCCAGAGCTGATTGCGCCTCTGGCGCGATTGATTGTTGCCGCTACAGTGCATTCGCAAATCTGGGTAATCAGCCATTCGCAGGCACTGGTTCGGCGTATGGAATACGAAGAAGGGGTCAGCAGCCACACACTGGAAAAGTCAGTGGGTCGAACGCAAGTGGCCGGGATGAGGGATCTGGACAAGCCTACCTGGCGCTGGGGGTAGGAAAAGTTGTTTCTGGCACAGCGCCTGAGCGTCTGACACACCAACCTTTATCAGGGTGTATTTGTGTCTTTCGACATTGTGGAGTAGGTTGTAGGTGTTGTTGCCATCAGGAGAAACTCTTGGGCTGTCAATGTCATTCTAACCCTGTGGTATATCGAGCGTGGGCCACTGTACGACTCCGGGTATCGCCATTTGCATGGCGCTGGATGATGGCGGGCACGTTGTCCGTATTCATGAATGCCGCCTGGTCACAGGGAGCGGGCTCAGATTGCCAATGCAGAGCCCCCGATGGCGGCATGCGAAATCTAGGCACGGTTGAGTGTGTCGATATCGTCGGCACTCGGAAAATGGTGCGATGCGAAATGTCGACGAACACGCCTTACTGGAAAGACCTTGACGGTATCGATGGCTGCCCGGACGCTTAAGTAAGCTAGCGTCGCGAACCGCCAGTCAGCCCCACGTTGATCAACAGCAACAGTGTGTTGTGCGATCAACGCAAGGCCGCGTGGTGTTCAGAACCCTTTGTCGTCGATTAGCGTGCTGGTAAAGGCATCCAGTCAGGTGTGGCCACGTCTGCGTGAGCGAACGCTGGAAGCTTGGCTGCCAGTTCCTGCATGCTCTTGATATCGTTATCCATCAGCATGTCTTGTGTGATAAGCGTTGGCGGTACGATAACGCTGGCCCCCGGATCCTCACCTGCCAGCAGCATGGCCAGCGCCCTGACGGAAACTTCCCCAACCACGGCAGGATTGGTTGCCGCAGTGGCGGCCCACGCGCTGTCGGGTTCTCTCATGGCCGCAATGTCAGCAGTGGAAACATCGGCGGAGTAAATTTTGATGTCCTGACTCATGCCGGCTTCATCAACGGCAATCTTGACGCCTTTTGCAAACTCGTCATACGGTGCAAACATGACCGTGATGTCGGGATTGGCAGTGAGCACAGAGCGCGCCTGATTGGCATTGGAGTTGGCGATGGGATTGTCCAGTGTGCCGAACTGCGCCTTTTCGTTAATACCGGGATAGCGTTCCTTGAATTCACGCCAGGTTTCGTCGCGACGATCCAGCGGTGCAATACCCGGTACATACACATAGCCGGCATTGAAACTCTCGCCGTTATCCATAACCGCTTGCTCCAGCGCCAGCCGTGCCAGATCCCGGTCCGATTGTTCTATTTGCGGTACCTGGTCGTTCTCTACGTTGACATCGAAAGCGACTACCTTGATGTCAGCATCCAGGGCCCGCTGTACCGCTTCCTGCATCGACTCGGTCAGGCCGTGTTGAACGATGATGCCATCCACGCCTAATGCAATGGCCTGATCGACCATGTCGGCCTGCAACGCTGCATCCTGTCGACTGTCCAGAATTCTCAAATCTACGCCCAGCGCAGCCGCTTGCTGCTCAACGCCAGACAAATAGGCCTGAAAGAAATCGCCGGTGGACAGGTATCGCACCAGTGCGATTTTTACCTCGTCAGGTTTATCGAAAGGGGCGGGCATATCGGCAGCCTGGAGTATGCCGGTGGGTAGCAGGCTGCCGACACCCAGTAACAGACCGGTGGTGGCACCGGCCAGTTGTCGATTGAACGTGCGTCGAGTTATTTTCATTCTCCTATCCCTTGTGGTGGTTGTTTGAGGTTGTAGTCAGCGAGAAGCCTTATCGGTTATGACGTCTGGCTGATAGTGAAAACGTGAACATCAAGGCAAGTACCAACACAGCGCCTTTAACAAAATCCTGCGTGTAGTAGGGGGCATTCATCATGGTCAGACCCTGCAACAGAATACCGACGAACAAAGCGCCAATAGCGGTACCAAATGCGTTCGGCCGTGCTGCCCCCAGCACGGCATAACCGATCAGGGCGGCTGCAACAGAATCCAGCAAAAGATTATTGCCCGATGCAATATCGCCTCGTCCCAGTCTGGCAGACATGAGCATGCCACCGATAGAGGCCAGTACGCCTGATATGACGTAGGCGATAACCTTGTACCGGTCTACCCGGACGCCTGCCAATGCCGACGCTCTTTCGTTGGAGCCGATGGCGTACATCAAACGACCATGGCGTGTGTAGTTCAGAAAAAGAAATACCAGTATGGCGATGATAATCAATACAACAACTGACACTGGTAGAAAGCGTTCGATGAACACATCAAATCGATGCCTGCCCAGTGCCAGAAACGCGGGTGAAAAAGTGCCGTTGGCAACACTGCCATCGGGCAACGTCATGCCGGTGGCAATGGATCTGCCCTGTGTGGGAATGCGTTGCAAGCCAATCAGTAGAAACATCATCCCGAGTGTTGCGAGCAAATCTGGTACTCGCATGCGCACGATCAGCCAGCCATTGACCAGTCCGGTCAATGCCCCCATGAGCAGGCACAACACAATGGCAACCAGGGCACTTTGTTCCCAGACCACCATGACATAGGCTGACAACATCAACGAAGATGTTGCAACTGAACCAATAGACAGATCGAAACCACCGACCACGAGCGTGCAGGTAACGCCCAATGCCAATATACCGGTGATGGCGACGGACTGGAAAATGAAGACTGCACTGTGAGGGCCGGCAAAGCCCTCAGCAGCCAGTGAAAAGAACACCACCATACCCAGCAGCAGGATCAGAAAACCGTAGCGGATGGCAAAGTCGATTCTCGAGTTTGTCTTGTTGGTTGAAAGGTTGCTCACAGTGGATCCATTCGATAGGTGGGTAATACAACGGACGCTGTCAATGTCGTGAATACACTATGCATGTGAGTGGTGCCCGGTGACTTCGCTGGCCATGACTTTGTTGGCAGAGGCTACCTCAGCCAGTAACCGATCCATATCAACGTCATGATTGAAATGCTCACCCACCAGTGTGTGTTCGGCGAGCACCAGGATGCGGTCGGCCACCTCCAGGGCTTCGTCCAGTTCCGACACCAGTACGATAGTGGCTCGGTGCTCGGCGCTGTTGCGCAACTGCTCACCGATATCCCGGCGAGCTTGAATGTCGACCCCTTGAAAGGGTTCATCCAGGATCAGTACATTGGAAGGTTCAGCCAGCCATCGTCCCACGACAATCTTCTGTTGGTTTCCGCCTGATAGTGTACCGATGTTGTCTTCTGCTGATTGGCAGACAACACTGAGCTGTTGAATCACGGATTCGGAGTGGGTCTGTTCAGATGATTGATTGAGCCAGGAAAACCGGCTGTATTTTCGCAGGAACGGCAGCGTCAGGTTATGCGCAAGATTGAAGTCAGGCACGATGGCGTTGGAGGTTCTGTCGCGCGGGCACAGAAACACGCCAGCCGCGATCGCATCTCCGGGTGTGCGCGGGCGATAATCCTGCTGACCAAGTTGCATGGAACCGGTTACCGGCTGTGCCAGGCCGAACAGCACATTGGCCAGTGCAGATTTACCACTGCCTACGAGCCCCGTGATGGCAACCACTTCACCTTCGGTCACAGTCAGATCAAACGGCCTGGTGCCCGGGGTCAGCGTAATACCCCGCAGCGATATCGCCGGTACCTGGCCGGTGTTGGCAGAGATGATCGTTTCATCCACAACCCGGCCCAGCATCGCATTGACAGCCCCGGAAAGATTCAGCGGTGCGTCCTTGAACACACCACTTATCTTGCCATCGCGCATGGACACGATTCTGTCAGCAAGGCGCTTGATGTCCGACATGCGATGTGAAATATAGAGAATGGCGACGCCCTGCGCGCGAAGCGAGTCGATAAGATCGAACAGCCTGTCGGCTTCCATGGCCGATAGCGATGAGGTTGGCTCATCGAGTATCAGGACGCGCGGTTCGTAGGCCATGGCGCGCGCTATGGACACCAGTTGGCGATCCGCCAGTGATAGCTCGTGTACCGGGGTATCGGGTGATGCATGCAGGCCAACCGTTTTGGCCAATTCAGCGGCTTTGCTGCGCATGGCCGATCGGTTCAGCCAAAATCCGCTGGCGCCAGAGGCAAGCGTTTCAAGTAGCAGGTTGGATGCGATATCCAGATCCGGCACCACGCCTTCATTGATGCTCTGGTGAACGGTTACAACGCCCTTTTCCATGGCATCTGAAGGCGTTGCCGGGGCAAACGGTTCCCCGAAGAGGCTCATCAAGCCGCTATCGTGAGCATGCACGCCGCTCAGTATCTTGACCAGTGTAGACTTGCCCGCTCCGTTTGCGCCCATCAGCACCGTCACTTCGCCAGCGGCAAGATCAAAGTCGATGCCGTGCAGGACACGGTTCGAGGCAAAAGACTTCTGAATGCCGGTGACGCGTAGCGCGGTGCTCATGTGATTCCCAAGTGTCTGCCGTGGCGACTGCACAGACACTAGGGTATCCGGATCGCAAATGTCAAGATCAATTGACAATCGTCACCTGCTTACTTATCGTGGGCGAAGCTAACTTGGAAGGAGTGCTGACTCCATGAGCAACACACAGGGCTATGCGCCGCTGGATTCAGAGACTCTGCCATCGCGCCTTGTCTCTTTGCCGGTGGTGACCGAGCAGCTTGGCGAGGACATCCGTACCTGGCAAGTGCGCGAAGTGGGCGACGGCAATCTGAACCTGGTTTTTATCGTGCAGTCGGGTACGGCGAGTATTGTTGTCAAACAGGCTTTGCCCTATGTGCGTCTGGTCGGTGATAGTTGGCCATTACCGTTATCACGCAGCTTCTATGAGTATCACGCACTGTCGAGGCAGGCCGTACGAGCGCCCGGTGCTGTGCCGGGTATCCTGCATTTTGATGAAGAGCAGGCGTTGATCGTCATGGAGTATCTGTCCCCTCATCATATCTTGCGCCACAGCCTGCAACAGGGATTGATACACGAGACTCTGGGTGAAACGCTGGGGCAGTTCTGTGCAGATACCCTGTTCAAGGGATCCGATTACGCCATGGATGCGGCCACGCGGAAGCACGATGTGGGTTTGTTCTCTGGCAACACGGCACTGTGTGATATCACAGAGTCGCTGGTGTTTACCGATCCGTTTTTCGATGCGCCGATGAATCGCCACACGTCACCGCAACTGGACAGCGTGGTAGCCGATATTCGTGCTGACGTGGGCCTTAAGCTTGCCGCACAACGCATGAAACTGGCGTTTTGCTCGCAAGCGGAAACACTGCTGCACGGTGACCTGCATACCGGTTCAGTGATGGTGTACGAAGCAGATGCCAAGGTTATCGATCCTGAATTTGCGTTGTATGGCCCCATGGGATTTGATATTGGCATGTTGATCGCCAACTTCATCATGGCATGGTGTGCGCAACCGGCCTATGCAACAGAATCGGATGACCGGCTTGCGTATAGCGAGTGGATCCAAACGGTGATAGAGGATATCTGGCGTCACTTTACGCGGCAATTCACGCACCTGTGGCAAACACAACGCACCGGAATACTCTTTCCAAGCACCCTGTTTGAAGACCAGGGCCATGCTGCAGCGCTCGATACCGCCTTGCGTGATGAGCTGCATCGTATCTGGACAGATTCACTCGGTTTTTGTGGGTGTGAAATCATCCGCCGCACACTGGGTCTTGCCCACATCGCCGAATACGATGACATAGAGAACCCGGACAAGCGTGCTGAATGTGAGGCGGCCGGGCTTCAGATAGCCCGTAGATTGCTGGTAGATCGTGAGCGCATCGGATCGACAACTGAGGTATTCAACCTCATGCAACGTACTGCAGCGGAGGTTGAGACATGAAAGTCGGTGACACTCACTACCGATCGATCTGGCACGATGAAAAGACGCTGCAAGTCAGCATAATCGACCAACGTTGGCTGCCGCACGCATTCGAGGTGGTGGATTTGTCCACTACCGAAGAGTTTGCAACCGCCATCCGCGACATGTGGGTAAGAGGCGCGCCATTGATCGGGGCTACTGCGGGCTGGGGCATGGCGAAGGCCATGGAGCAGGACAGTTCAGACGCGTCGCTGGATTCCACCTGGGAAACGTTGCACAACACGCGGCCAACTGCCATCAATTTACGGTGGGCGCTGGACAGGATGCGTCAACATCTAAAACCACTGCCAGCAACTCAGCGAGCGGCGGCGGCAACCGAGCTTGCCGTTCTCATTGCTGACGAAGATGTCGAGATCAACCGGCAAATCGGATTGAATGGGCTCGAATTGATTCGCAACATAGCCGCGCAGAAAGGGCCGGGGAGTACGGTGAATATCCTGACACACTGCAACGCAGGTTGGCTGGCGACCGTCGATTGGGGTACTGCAACCTCACCGATGTATCACGCCGTTGATGCCGGTGTTGATATCCATGTTTGGGTGGATGAAACACGCCCACGCAATCAGGGCGCGTTGACTGCCTGGGAGCTTGGCAGCCATGGCGTACCTCACACCTACATCGTGGATAATGCTGGCGGCCATCTCATGCAGCATGGCCAGGTTGATCTGGTGATTGTCGGTACTGACAGAACCACTCGGCAAGGCGATGTATGCAACAAGATCGGTACTTACCTGAAGGCACTTGCAGCAAACGACAATCAAGTGCCGTTCTATGTCGCTCTACCATCACCGACTATCGACTGGACGGTGGCAGACGGCGTGCGGGAAATCCCCATCGAAGAACGTGACGGCAGCGAAGTGCGTCGCCAGTTGGGTCGCTTGAGCCCTGATGCAGCTGCCTCAGGTGCCTCTGTACATGACGGTATCGCCGAAGTGGCAGTGCCGCCGGATACCTCGGCGGTTGGAAATCCTGCGTTCGATGTGACCCCTGCACGACTGGTCACCGGGCTTATCACTGAACGTGGAGTGGTTGATGCGTCAGAGCAGGCTTTAGTGACACTGTTCCCGGATCTTCAGACGGCTGATTCTGCGTGATGCAGTAACGCCTTTGCGGTGGTGACGTTGGTCGCCAGGTGGGTGGCATAGCGACCGTTCAGGGCGGCGAGCATGGGAATCACACGATCAATGCCGGATGACACCAGCAGCCCGATGTCCAGCCGACGCAAGTAATCAAGATCAATGGCGATCATGCGCTCCTTCAGGGGGCCATCCACTTCTTCACCGCTCATGTCGATGAAACGTCCGCAGACCACGCCCACGGCGCCGTGCGCCCGATACCAGTCCAGCTCCTCTGTTGTAGCCACTCCACAGCCCACAATGTGGCTGTCTTCAACACACGTGCCTGACGCGAATACAGCCTTGTTGCACAACTGCAGAGCGGATAGCTGATTGTGGATGATGGGCTCTTCTCGCAAGCGACGAGCGAGCACGTCATCACTCAGTACAGCCGGAGCATGCAGGTTGATGCAACTGGCGCCAAGCTTCCGGGCCAGGTGTGCCGAACAGATTTCCGCCGTGAAGCCGTATGGTGTGGACATTGATCCCACCATCTGCGATACCACGAGATCGGGTATCTGAGTGGGTTGCATGGCTTCTGCAAGCTCATAAACCGTTCTGCCCCACGATACGCCAAGTCTGTCCCCTTTGGACAATAGCGAGCTTAACCACACCGATGCACCCTGGGAGACACGCAGGAACACGCTCTCGGCATCTTCCTCGGGAGTATCGGGTAGGACGTAAGCAGCTTTCAGTCCGAACTGTTCACACAGCTGCTTCGAGAGGCTGTGCCCGACGAACAGTTGTTCATCCAGCGTAATTCGCACATAGCCGCGCTCTCGAGCCTGCTGAAGGTAGTTGACTACAGAGGCCCGCGATACGCCCAGGCTGTCGGCAATGGTGTGCTGATTCTTGCCCTCCTGGTAGTACATCCAGGCCGCCTGGACGACGTAGTCGTCAGGCGACCGGAGCGGCGTGGCGTTCGGGCTGACTTTGCCTTTGCCACTGTTCCTGGCTGGCCTTGTTGGTTTTGTCATAGCCCGTGGGAGCCCTGCCAGCCTGAAGAATCAGCGTACAGTATGCCATGTACGGTGTGTCTGGCTGTTCACCGATCTGTTCGTTCGTCAATCAATGGTATTGACATTGCCGGATGTCACCAGTTGGGTAGGCACGTAGATAACCGGTTCGCGCAGGGTTTCACCGTTAAGCGTTCGTTCCACCACCTGTGCTGCCGTACGTCCGATACCTTTGAAATCCTGCGCCATCGACGCTTCAAAATTTCCACCCGCGGCGATGGCTTCTCGCGCCTGTGGGTTGGCATCCATTCCGACGATCACGATACCTTCGTCAGCACGGCCTGCGTCTTCTATGGCTTGAAGGGCTCCGAGGGCGGGTTGATCCCACGCTGCCCAAACCGCATTGATGCTGCCAGCGTCGGGGTTGGCGGCCAGTAAAGCTTCCATCTGTGCTCTGGAATCGGCTATGCCACCATCGGATACATCGGGTGTGATGCGGTCCAGCACCGTGATGTCAGGGTGGTTCTTGAACACAGCATCCGCTATGACGCCGCGTGCCTGAACAGGTGGAAAGGCATCAAAGACAAACATCACCACAGCGCCTTCAGCCCCCAGTCGGTTGACCACATAGGAACTGGTTTCAGCAGCCATGGCATAGCCGTTACTGGTCACGTTGGTCACCAGCAGTGGATCGGTGCCCGAATCCATGCCGATAACCGGGATGTTGGCATCGGCAGCAACCAGCAGGCCGGCTGCCACCTGAGCCGGATCCACGTTGATGACGATGGCATCCACGTTTTGTGTCACGGCATCTTCGATGCGGCTGATAACAGCTGCGACATCACCTTGCGTATCAATCACGTTGACGTCCCAGTCGCGCTCTGCCGCTGCCGTCTCAAACCCTTCCACGTAGAACTGCGTACCCGGTTGCGACAAGTAGGGAGTCACCACGGTGACTTTGCTGGCAGCTGTAGCCACCAGAGGTAAGCTTGAGAGGCCCAGTAGTACTGCACCCAGACAGAGCAGGCGGGCCGTTTTCCTGACAAGAGAACGTGAAGTGAACATGAGTGTCTGATTTTCCCGTGGTTGCGAGCCAGAACCAAGCATGAAACGTCGTCCGGAAGAATCAGGCGGCTTCATACTTCGATGAGGCTAGGGTTATTGCCAATGCGCGCTTATGTCACGCGTGTTTTCGTAGGTCCTTTTATACAGTGCCATACGATCCTCGTGTAAGCCAGCTCGGGAGGCGTCAGGCACGTAGCTCACTGCTGATGAAGCAAGATTGCCGAACGCATCTGCAACCGAGTCGTATAAACCAGCCGCCACGGCGCCAAGCCCCGCAGCACCCAGCGTTCCAGGGTCTTTGACAGCACTGCGGTGTAATTCCACATTGAGGACATCGCTGCGTAACTGATTCCACAAATCACTTTGAAACCCACCACCGCCAGCGTTCAAGGAGGACAGCGTACAGTGCGCGGACTGCTGCAGTGAATCAAGCAACCAGCGAGCAGAACAGGCAACTCCGTCATAGACGGCCAATGCCATGGCTGCCTTATCGGTAGAGGCGTCCATACCGATGAATACACCCCGTGCAGCGGCATCCCACAGCGGTGCCCGCTCCCCTTGCAAATGGGGCAGGAACAGCGGGTAAGGTTTGCTGCGATCATGCGTGGCAGCCAGTTCACTCATTTGTGCAGGTGTCAGCCCCATCAGCTGGCAAAACCAGAGTTGTGAGGCACCGCCAGATTGTGTGGGGCCTACATGCAGTGTCATCTCGTGGCAGCGCGGCATAACCAGCACGCCGGGCGTGGGGCGAACAGTTGGGGAGAGTATGCCCAGTATTTCACTGGTGCCGCTCAAGTACACCCCGCTGCCTGGCTGCGTTGTGCCCGTGCCAAGCAAACCGGTCCAGGCGTCCATGGTGCCCACGCTGACGGGCACGCCGGCAAACGGCAAGCCTGCCATGACGGTGCCTGCGGTGTCGCACATGTCGGCCAGTGCAGGTAATCGCTCGAGTGCGCCTGGGACCTTGTCCAGCAGCGGTGTGACAAACTGCGAATCGAGTGAGACGGCACCAATGTTAGACAGGGGGTCAGTGACGCAGGCGCCCGTCAGCCGTTGCAGGCAGTAATCCTTGGGTAGCATGACGTGCCGGCATTTTTCCCAGATGGCGGGATCGTGTTCGGCCATGTAATGCATGCGGGCCAGTACATGGCTGGCGTCAATTGGCAGGGGAGCGCCCCACCAGTCCAGCCGTTGCTGGTCGGTCACCGTGACGTCAAGCTGTTGTGCGCTGAGTACCGCCCGCCCGTCCTGCCAAACCCACGCACGTGCCAGCGGATCGCCCGTAGCGTCCACGAAAACGTGCGTGTTGACCTGCGACGTCAAACCCAGGGCCAGGACTGAACCCGGCTGGCACTCTTTTTCGAACACGCCAAGAGCGCCTAGCACTGCGTCTATCCAGTCCTGTGGCTGTTGTTCTACTCGCGCGCCTGCCGCTCGATGGATGGGATAAGGTGTGGAGAGCTGTTTGAGTACGTCGCCTCGAAGGCTGAACAACGTCGCTTTGACCGCTGTCGTGCCCACATCGATGCCAATGATGCAACCCTTGTCCATCACGCCAGTGTAATGGAACGCGTGCAGATTGACGTCCCTGTTCGTTCGATGTTCTGTGAATCAGGTTTGTGGTCTGATTATCAATCGCATCGGGCAATCTCGCGTAATTCTGTCCTGGCCGTTCAGCTTGCGGGTTATTAGACGTAACATTTTTTATCGGGCTCGTGCCAATGCCGCCACACCCTTACCGACTAATTTAATGCACACTGTTACTCTCAAAGGCACAGACACCGTCGAGTCAGATCAGACCCGTGAGTGAATCCATCGAACAGGTATTTCACAACGCTCAGATTGTTCTTGCAGAGCGTGTGGTGCGCGGCTCACTGCAGGTTGTAGACGGCCTGATCACTGACATCAGCGAGACGTCATCGGCCAGTAGCGCTGAAAGTCGGGCAACCCGGGTGGATTGTCAGGGCGAGTACCTGATCCCCGGTTTGATCGAGCTGCACACCGACCATCTGGAAATTCATTATTCGCCTCGGCCCGGTGTTCGCTGGGGAATGATGTCGGCCATCCAGTCGCACGATGCCCAGGTGGCAGCGGCTGGTATCACAACGGTATTCGATTGCCTGCGAGTTGGTCAGGACAAAGACGGGGAATTTGCCGCCGGCGAAATGAAAATGCTGGCCAATGCTCTGCGTACAGCGCGCGAACAGAACCG
>CALLPU010000032.1 GCA_938016235.1 uncultured Granulosicoccus sp.
CAGGCGCGCCACTCAGATCTGGTTTGGACTTTACAGGTTTCAGTTATATCCATGGATTCTTCCAACCTGATATTCTGCGGGCATCTGATTCACTAAAGCGGGTAGATGTCTGTAGATCATGATTTTCCTCGAGTTTCATGATTCACTACTCGATGAGGTCAAGTATTAGTATAATTGAACCCGATAGTGAAACTCTACTGACGTGGAGTGATGTGCGATTGCATGCCCAGCACTCGCACGTATCTCTATCGCACTGGCCGTCTGCGCGTTCTTTTGGCTAACCCATCGTCGCCGTTGTTCTTTCAGTTCAGTCGCGTCTAGTCTGGTGCTGTTTCACGGTAAGCCGTAGTCTCTGACATTCGCTGATGCCAGAGTGAAAGATGCGCATACCGCTCACGCCAGGCAAAATCTGCAAATCGAAAATCCAGATAACCCAATGCACAAGCCAGTGAGATCTGATCGATGGTTTCCATCGAATCAGATTTCTGGTTTTCGAACCACTGCAATGCCTGATTGATTTTCGCCCATTGTTCATTAACCCAGAGGTCCCAACGATACTCTTCCGGACGCATGAAGGTTTCGTAGCGATTAGACACCGCCGCGTCCATGATGCCGTTGGCAATGGCATGACCCGTCTGCACTCGCCATCGCTCTGGTCCACGTTCTGGAATAAGCGTGTTGTTGCCCTCCAGGTGGTTCAGATACTCGCATATGACAGACGAGTCGAGAATAATCGAGCCATCATCAATCTCCAGTGCCGGTATTTTCCCTAAAGGATTGATTCCATCTGTGTAAGTGGCATTCTCTTTTCCGGGGCTGACATGTGTACTGACCAGCTCGATTTGTTTAACAAGACCTAACTCGATAGCCGACATGTGTACTTTTCGAACAAATGGGGAAGCGGCAGCAAAATAGAGTTTCATGATCAACTATCTCCTGTGTGGCTGACAAGGGGTTTCCATCGCCAGTCACTCACTGTAAAAAAGCGGGGTGTCGTGCTGGACAAACAAGTCATCGCTGTTCATCAAATGCCAACCGCGTAGCCAGCCCGGCAAACACAACCCCTGTAAAATATCGGGCACACGATTGAACATGGCCATTGCTGATAATAAGCGACCTGGCCCTCGCCGCAATGACAATAACAACGCCATTCACTAGCAACCCAACAACATTCAGCACCGTTGCAAGAACCATTACCTGTATGCCGACAGAGCCTTGCTGAGGATCCAGAAACTGCGGAAACAGTGCGAGAAAAAAAAGCGCTACCTTGGGATTGAGCACGTTAGTCAATAACCCTTGCCTGTACATGGAAAGAGAAGAATAACTATTCGTTTCTCCATCACCCACCAGTCTCTGATGACTGGATGTGAACGCCTGCCATGCCAGATACGCCAGGTACAGCGCCCCCAGATACCGTACCGTGTCATAGGCAACAGGTACCGCCATGAATAATTGCGATAAACCCAGTGCCAACGCCAGCGCATGGCAATAAGCGCCGGTTGCAATACCCAGGTAGGTTGCCAGCCCGGCACGCCTGCCTTGAGTTGCACTGCGCGTTGCGATCAACAACATATCCGGGCCAGGTGTGGCGGTTAGCGCCAAGCTGGCCAGAACGAATAGACCTATAGTGACAATTTCGGGCATTGCATTTCTCCGTGTACGACACCAGTCACGTCAAACAAGCACTATTTATAATGGCGATGCAAGGCCAATCCGTATCAGATACCGATGACGGACTTTCAGGGTTTGAACTCGCAGACCCTGACGGGTATGTTTGCTTCTTTGGACATCCGGTCTGAGAACTTAACTCACGGCAACTGCCTACATTGAATGGGCAGAATCCAGATGTCCATCTACGTCAATGGTTCGTGCCAACTTTACCGGCGCAAAGTCAGGCCGGATTCCCGGTCAAACAAATGCGTTTCTGATTTACTCAGCACCACGCCTATTTTCTCACCGGCATTAACGTCCACTTGACCTGCCAGATGCAAGGTCAGCTTGGTGTCGTCATCGACATTGCCGTACACATACGTCTCTCCCCCCAGTTGCTCTGTGGAGTTAACCTGCAGCACAAGGTCACCATTGCCCTCGTTGGTAATCTGCATGTGGTTGGCACGGATCCCCATCGACACGGGTGTATTGTCGGACACATTGAACTTGTCCTCGTCCAGTGTGATATCACCACCCTGGGCGGAACGCAGATGCAACTGGCCACCACTTCTCGATGTAACAGTAGCCTCCAGAAAATTCATGCGGGGTGAACCAATAAACCCGGCAACAAACGTGTTCGCTGGCATGTTGTATAAATCAAGCGGCTTGCCATACTGCTCAATTCGCCCTGCTCTGAGCACAGCGATCTTGTCGGCCATGGTCATGGCCTCCACCTGATCGTGCGTTACGTAGATCATGGTATTGCCCAGGCGCTTGTGTAAACCGGCAATCTCGCCACGCATCGCAACGCGTAGCTCGGCATCCAGATTGGACAACGGTTCATCAAATAGAAAGATCTTCGGTTCACGCACCACGGCTCGTCCGATGGCCACACGCTGCCGTTGCCCGCCCGACAAGTGACCGGGCTTGCGTTGCATCAGTTCATCAATCTGAAGCATACGGCCCGCTTCGTTGACGCGTTCTTCGATTTCGCTCTTGGGCATGTTCAGGTTTTCCAGCCCAAATGACAGATTCGCCCTGACACTCATGTGTGGATACAACGCGTAAGACTGAAACACCATGGCCAGCCCGCGTCGGGCTGCCGTGATGTGATTGACGGACTCTCCGTCGATACACACTTCTCCCGAGGATATGCTCTCCAACCCGGCAATCATCCGCAGCAGCGTCGATTTGCCGCACCCGGAGGGACCCACGAAGACGCAAAAATCCCCACTGTCTACGGCGAGATCTATTCCGTGCACCACATCTACCTGACCGTAGGACTTGCGGATGTCTTTCAGTTCCAGCGTTGCCATGATGTTGCCCTATTTCAAGCCAGTGTTGGCAATGCCAGTGGTGATGTACTTTTGCAAGAACACAAACACCAGCGTAGTGGGAATCAGGCTGACCATCGTCATGGCCAGACGATAGTGTTCCTGACTGATGTGCTCGCCTCTGAACTCAAGCAGGCACAGTTGAATGGTATAGGCCTCCTTCGTGGTTGCCACGGCCACCATGGGCAGGATCAGATCATTCCAGCGCCAGATCACAGACAGAATTCCCAGTGCCGCAAGAGCGGGCAGCGCCAGTGGCAGCATGATGCGCCAGTACACTTTCCACTCGCTGGCGGCATCCATACGGGCAGCTTCCAGAAGCTCATCCGGTATGGTCAGCATGTATTGCCTCAACAGGAAGACACCGGTTGGCGTAGCAGCCCCCGGAATGATTACCCCCCATATGGTGCCAGACAATCCTGCAGCGTTGATTGCCTTGAAGACACCCACCAGCGTAATGGTCGCCGGCACCATCAGCGTTGCCAGAATAACCACAAAGAAAAAGACCTGGCCTCGGAACTGGTATTTCGACAATGCAAAGGCTGCCATCGAGTTGATCAATAGCGTGAGTATCGTTGCAATGACTGTGACCAGTACGGAGTTGGTGATGCATGTCATGAAATCCAGATCGATACCATAGGCCTTGCCTTGCAATGGGTCTGTGTAGTTAGTCCACGCGGGCCGAATCATGCTGGTGGCAGTCAGGGATTCAACCGGCAATCGCACCACCTTGGCTGCAGGGTCATCCACGGCACGTGCGGATATTTTTTCCTGCCGCGTGGTAACGCTCGCCACAGACCATGACTTGATCTCACCCGTTTCGGGGTGCGGGGCGGTAACCAGAACCTGGCTTACCAGTCGGTTCGCCTTGTAAGGCTCTACACCCAGGTACTCGAGCAGGATGCGAGATTCATCGTCGGTTAGCTGCGACAGCACGCTATCAAGATCAATAGCGGCCTTGGATTCAGGCGACATTGACGAGTAGCGGATCAAAAGATCAGGGAGTGCTTTTTCCTCAATCAGTTGCCGCGCCTGCACGGAAACCTGCCCGAGATGACTGCGTAGCACATACAGTTCTCGCCCATCCAGACCTTCCAGAAAAGCATTGACGTCGTGCAACGCCTTCTCATCAGCTTTCAGGTCAGACCAGTTCAGTACCCAGTCTGGCAGGTCTGAGATAATGAAAATTTCGCGGCCATCGGGACCATTGTAGGTACCACGGCCAACGCGCACGTAATCGGTTGGTAACAGCGACAGATCCTGCTTTTCCAGCTGGAAAGCTGACTTGACCGAATTCAGCCCGATCCAGCTGACCGGTACGAATATGATGAGGAAACCAAGCAACAAGTACGCATACGATGCGTAGTCGGTCAGGGTTAGCCGGCCGTTACGCCCCTGTGTACGAGTGAGGAATGTCCAGACAGCGCTCACGTTTTGTCTTTGCCTCGGGTCAGATACATTTGCAACAAGGACAACAGCATGAGTATTCCGGCAACCAGCATCGAAGCGCTAGCGGCAATACCCAGACCATGAGTGGTGGGCTGGCCACGTAGCCCTGATGTTTCAAAAATATAGGCCACCAGGGAAATCCAGCGCACGTTCATGGCATAGAGTTCTTCAAACGCCTGAAACGCTTTCACGAGAGACAATACTGTGACGACCAGTAGTGTGGGCATCAGCAGGGGCAATGTGATCTTGCGCAGAATGCGCCAGTCGGAGGTGCCGTCCATGCTCGCAGCCTCGTAGATATCTTTTGGAATGGCCTGCAACCCGGCAAGCAATATCAGCATGTAGAAACCCAGATGTGCCCAGGTGTACACAAACACGGACCAGAACATGGTCCATGACGGATCGGTCAACCACTGTATGGGTTCATCTATCCAGCCCCAGTCCATCAAGGTGAGCGACAGCACGCCCTGGCGTTTGAGAATCAGCGTCCAGAGAAAACCCACCACCACCGGGCTGAGCATAACCGGGTAGAAGAATATGGAGCGCCAGAAGCCTCGGCCAATGATATCGCGGTTCAGCACAAGAGCCGTGATCAGTGCCACCAGCACCATGATCGGCACCTGAAACACCACGAAGACAAAGGTATCAGCTACCGCGTCCTTGAACTTGTCGTCTTCCCGGTTGATGCCGCCGGTATCCAGCTGTGTGTCAGACAAGAGCCGCTGGTAGTTGTCACCACCCGAGTAGACTCGCTGATCGAAGTTGATACTCTGGCCTTCGCTCAACGAAAACCCGATGTTGATGAACATCGGGGCGAACGTGAACAAACCGAATATCAGCATGTTCGGTAACAGAAACAGATAAGGCAATCCAGTGCCGCCAGACAAACGCTGAGCCAGTTCCAATGGCCAGCCCAGCGCAGTCATGAAGCGCGAACCCAGACCGCCGGTGGGTCGCAGTACTACCAGCCCAACGATCACATACAACAGGACGCCCAGCGGCCAGCGGGTGCCTGCAAATGCATTGACTATCGCATCAAGCACCAGGCACCTCGCCAGTTCACATCAACTATAAAGGAGTCGGCCAATTACTCGGCAATCTTTGCAGCAACATCTGCATCAATCAACTGGTAAGCTTCATCCAGCGTGATCTCACCTGTAATGGCTTGAGTCAGGTAGTCCGGTACGACAGCATAGATAACGAAGTTCTTGCTGTAGCCCTGAAAGGTGTAGGCCTGTGGAGTGGTCTGTGCTGCTTTACCCGCATTGGCAGCAAAAACAGACAGACCCTGAGATACCGCAGGAGAAGTATCACCATAATCTACGCCCGACTGCTGCAGGCCCTGGTGTGCAGAGATGTTCTTGGTTGCTGCAGCAAATTTTTCGGCATTCTCTTCACGTGCCATGAAATCGATGAACATCGCAGCAGCTTCCGGGCTTTCCGTGGACTTGAACGCCGTGATCGCTGAACCACCTGGCATGGCACCACAACCACCGGGACCACAAGGAACAGGCACTGCACGCCATTCAAAATCCTTGATGTTGGTCGCGTAGTTGTTGATCATCCAGGAACCGGACATATGCATGGCCACATCACCAGCCAGGAACAAGGGTGCAGCATTCTGGTATTGCGTTCCAGAACCCGCCGGCCAACCTTCTGCAGGCATCAGACCTTCTTCATGCCAACCTACAAACGTTTCTGCAAACGCCTTGAAGCCGTCATCGACCAGAATGGGCTGGCCATCATCGTCGAAAAATTTTGCACCGTAAGAAAATGCAGGACCTGCCATACGGTGAGCGGTGCGGTCCATGGCAAGGCCAGCATTGATACCCAGCTCTTCCTTGACTGCGCGTAGCGCATCAGCCCATTCGTCCCAAGTAGCGCCATCAGCAGGGATGTCTACTCCGGCATCGTCGAACATGGTGACGTTGATGTAAGGGCCGGTTACGGTGAGCTGCGTCATCCAGCCATAGATACCATTGTCTTCGCCACCCGGGCTACGAAACCAGGGCAATACAGCAGAATAGTTTTCTTCCCAGGAAGCTGCATCGACGTAAGGGGTAAGATCCAGATAGAACTGGTTTAATCCACCCAGGCTGGTAACCCGCGCCAGATCAGGGGCAGCATCAGTCTGTAACTGATTCTCAAGCTGCTCTCGAATGATGTCGTAACCAACGGTTTCGGTAACAACCGTGTGCCCTGTTTCAGCCTTGAAGGCTTCAGCCATTTCGGCCAGTACTTCACACTCGTTGCCATCCTGATAGCACAGGAATTGAAGCTCGTCGGCAGATGCTGTGTGAGTGGATAGCAGGCCTGCCGAGGCAAGTGCCAGCGTGCTCAGTGGTAATCGCAAGTTCATGTACTCCTCCAAAAAATATAAATTCGCCCGTTCGACACGGGACGTGGCTAACTCAGTCTACAAGACCGTATTGTGGTGACAGATTCTGCAACGTAGCTGCTTGGGTGACACTCTATGCAACGCTACCAAATTCGCCCCTGAAAAATAGTAATGGAACCCCGTTGTTCACTGTTGCCTGCAGCACTCTGCCCAGAATAATGGTGTGGTCGCCACCGGCATAGTGCGTTTCACGAACACATTCAAAGGTGGCCAGGCAATGATTCAACACTGGCGATCCGTACCCACCATTGCGCCATAGACCTTCACGAAAAGCCATTGGATTCTTGGCAAAATCGCCAGCAACATCCTGTTGGTTCTGCTGCAATACATTAACAGTAAAGTGCTCGGCATTTTCAAAATTTCGACACCGCGCGGAGCGCTTGTCCACGGACCAGAGAATCAGCGGTGGATCAAGCGAGACCGATGAAAAACTGTTTACAGTCATGCCAAAGGGGCCTTCAGCGGTGTCGATCGTAACCACCGTGACACCCGTTCCAAAACAACCCAAGGCGTGACGGAGCTCGCGCTGGTTTTCCCGGTTCGGCACAAAACTGTTGGCAGCAGGCTCGTTGGCTGGCACGTTCACGGCACGTTCGAGCGGGTCTTCAGCCGCGGCCACTCTGCATACTCGAGGTTGAGCCATCAGCGACGCTCCCCAACCCCTAAGGGTGTGGCTGGCGTTACATCCGGGACGCGTCCGTATTCAGTGGGCAATGAACAAGTGTCGAGATAGGGCAAGACCAGTTTGCCAAAATAATCGCACTCTTCCAGATGCGGGTAACCGGAAAAGATGAAAGCCCGAATCCCCATGGCTTGATACTCCTTGATGGTCTTGATGATTTGCGATGCACTGCCTACCAACGCTGCACCGCTGCCAGAGCGCGCACGACCAACCCCTGTCCACAGATGTGGCTCAACGTAGCCTTCATCATCGGCCAGATCGCGATTCTTCGCCTGGTGCGCCACACCCAATGAGGTAGCATCCAGTGCTCTTTCGCGTATGGCACGCCCTTGCTCATCATCAAGTTGGGACACCAGTGTACGAGCAAACTCACGTGCCTCCTCTTCGGTTTCACGCACAATCATGTGCACACGCAGGCCATAGTCCAACACACGACCGTAACGGCTGGCACAGGCATTGACTGCTTTCATGCGCTCGGCTAGCTCTTCTTTTTTCTCCGGCCACATCAAATACACATCACAGTGTTCACCACACAGCTCCAGCGCCGCCGGTGAATAACCGCCAAAATACAACAGTGGCCCGCCGTCTGACTGGTACGGCTTGACCGGATCGGTGGTCAGGCCTTTGAAATTGTATATATCACCTTCAAAGTTGATCTCTTCCTGTGTCCAGGCTTGCTTTAATATTTGCACCACTTCTCTGGAACGCTGGTAACGATACGCACTGTCTTCTTTCTGGCCAGGGAAATCAGATGAAATGATATTCACCGTCAACCGCCCTTCCAGCATGTGATCAAGAGTGGCCAGTGTTCTGGCCAGCATGATCGGTTGCATCTCCCCACAGCGCACGGCGGCCAGCATGTTGATGTTACGCGTCAGCGGTGCACTGGCCGCAACAAAACTCAATGTATCCTGCCCCACCTGATAGGAAGATGGGCACAGAATGTTGCGATAACCCAGCTCATCTGCCCGCCTGATGATCGCTGAGGTGTTCCGCCAACTACTGCGATAGTCACCCTCGGGCACCCCCAGGTACCGATAATCATCCGAGCATAACGGCGCAAACCAGGACACCTCGGCCGCTGTCAGTGATTCCGACTTGATCGGTACCTCACTCATTTTTGAAAACCCGGTGATCTATAAGTTCGCCGAATGTATCAATCGTGTATCAATATGTCAATATTGGCAGGGAGCGTGCTGATCAGGTGAGCAATGACTTATGATGTGCCTGGAGCAGCGTCAGTCTGGGAAAACTGTGAATACGCGTGAGCAAACATCGACCGGTCGTGTGCCGCTGGTCGACCAGATCACTGAGATGCTGGTCCGGGAAATTCACGCCGGAATATTGCCTGATGGTGAGCGCCTGCCACCAGAACGTCAGATGGCCGAGCGTCTGCATATTTCCGTAGGCACCTTGCGAAAAGCACTGGCTACACTGGAAAAGCAAGGCCTGCTGCGGCGCGTTCAGGGGTCTGGAAACTACATTCATAACGTACCGGATGCCGACAACGTCTATGCGTTGTTCCGGCTCGAACGCATTGATGGCCCTGCAACGCCCAGTGCCTCTCTATTGTCAGTGCGACGCATGAACAAGGCTGGGTACGTGCCCTACATCGGCCCTTCCAGGCAAGCGTTCCGATTCCGTCGCATACGCAAGCTGGGGGATGCCAATGCTGCCCTGGAAGAGATCTGGCTAGATGGACGCTATGCCTCGTCGATCGATCCCAACACGGTGTCCAATTCGCTGTACCAGTTTTTTCGCGATCAGCTGAACGTGCGCATCACCCGCGTGGAAGACCGAGTGGGTGTGGCGACGTTGCCAGCCTGGACACCCACTGTATTCAGCGAAGATCTGGATGCATCATGGGGCTTTATAGAGCGGATCTCCCGCGACCATGAGGGCCAACTGGCAGAGTTTTCCCGCACGTGGTTTGATCCACTCACGGTACGATTCGTTTCTCGATAGCGAGCGAAAAGTCGTACCGATAACGACGCGCATCGCCAGCGATGGGCAGGCAATGACGCCATGTCTCCACAGCGCCACCCTGTTGGTTCGTTAAATCGGATTTACGCTGTGTATTTATGCACCACGTCGACGCTGCTGGCTACCACCCCGGGAATTCGCGTGTGCAGCCCCGGCGCCAGGCTTGCGCCCTCCGCCATGACCCGGTGGGTGTGATGAGCCTTGCGCAGACTGACGTCGCTTACGACCACCGCCGCCTGGAGCCCCGGGTGGCCGGCCCTGGCGCCCCTGCCGAATAGGCTCGGCAGCGATCGTGGGATCGGGTTCAAAACCGGGCACATCCACTCGCGGCAATTCCCGCCGTATCAGTTTTTCGATATCACGCAGCAACTTGGCTTCGTCGATACACACCAGCGATACCGCTTTGCCCGATAGTCCAGCGCGCGCTGTACGACCAATCCTGTGCACATAATCTTCAGGCACGTTGGGAAGCTCAAAATTGACCACATTGGGCAGTTGATCGATGTCCAACCCACGCGCCGCGATATCGGTAGCTACCAGTACACGTATCTGCCCCGCCTTGAAGCCGGCCAGCGCCTTGGTGCGTGCACCCTGGCTTTTGTTTCCGTGAATGGCGGCCGCACTCAATCCGTCTTTGCCCAATTGCTCGGCCAGTCGATTGGCACCGTGCTTGGTTCGGGTAAAAACCAGGACCTGACGCCAATCTTCGTCGTGTATCAACTTGGACAACAGTTCGCGTTTACGAACCTTGTCTACCTTGTAGACATGCTGCTCAATTCGATCAGCAGTGGCGTTCTGTGGAGCCACTTCAACCAGCTGAGGGTCATTGAGCATGCGCCCAGCCAGCTGTTTGATTTCCTTGGAAAACGTAGCCGAAAACAGCAGGTTCTGCCGCTGGCCGGTTTCGGGTAATAAAGCGAGCACACGCTTCACATCGTGGATAAAGCCCATATCCAGCATCCGGTCGGCTTCATCGAGCACCAGTACTTCAAGCTTTGATAAATCGACGGTGCCCTGACTGGCGTGATCCAGAAGTCTGCCCGGTGTGGCGATCAGGATATCCACACCTTTGCGCAGCTGACTGATCTGGGGGTTGATACTGACTCCACCGAACACCACCGCGGATCGAAAGTTCAGGTATTTTCCATAGGTTGCCACGCTGTCAGCAATTTGCGCCGCCAACTCACGGGTGGGTGTGAGAATAAGAGCACGGACAGGAGGCAACCCGCGCTTACCGCCACCGTGGGCCGGTGACTGCGACAATCGCTGTAACAGCGGTAGAGTAAAACCGGCGGTTTTACCGGTGCCCGTCTGGGCACTGGCCATGACATCCTTTCCAGCAAGCACAATGGGGATGGCTTTCTGCTGGATCGGTGTCGGGCTGTCGTAACCTTCTTCGGTGACAGCACGCAGGACCTCTGAAGAGAGGCCCAGTTGTTCAAATGACATAATTTCCGTAAGTGTTTGAGAGTAGTTCTGCAGCTGATTTCCCTGGCAAACAGAGACAGCGTGAGGATAATGAGGGAAATGTGCTCCACCAGTACCCGGTCAAGGCAACCGCCAGGCGGGGAGTCTTTGCAGATCCTGCCTATTGTATAGCTCAGAGCTACTGACTGTCACACTTTGTGCCAGCTTGTTAATGGTGAGAGGGGTTATGCCAAATGAACGTGCCTGCCAGATGGAGCCACGAGAGCACTGTTGCAAGAGTGATAACCAGGATGAGAAAGCCTGCGCTCAGGGTTGACAAGGAATCTGTGGCGTCAAGATTCACCAGGCTGACAACCTGTGTGAGAGAGACGGGACTAACCACCCATTGCAGCGGGAGCCCGGGTATTACCCATTGGTACAGCGTGTAGAACACCTGGGGGGCCAGGCTCATTGCAGCCCACAACACGATCAGAGTCAGGCCAGTATCGAGCGCGGCGGTCAGTGAAAAACGAAAAGCGGATGGGCTGGATGCCTTGAACGACCCGTTGGAGGCGATCGTATTCTGCAAGTAACGTGTTTTTCCAGCACAGAACAACGCTAGTGCCACAGACGCTACACATGTCAACACAACTAACAGGGTTCTGTTTACCGGCGACAATGTCAATATCGTGTCACGGGCAATCATCGGTGAGAGTTCTGCCAGCAACCCCACATGCAGGGCTGCCAGCAAAATGGAGGCAATCAGGTAACTAAGCAGGTGAACCTGGGATCGACCGGGCTGCATTCAAAACGCATCGACGGTGAAGTGTTCTAGTTCAGCGCAGCGACACCCAGGCCCACAGAGTACTTTTCACACCAGATGTACACTTCGTTGAATTCACTTACATCGATGCTGGCCGGCACCGCATATTTTTGTGCACCGCTGTTAGAGCGCAACAACTCGATAAGCGTAGAGGGGTCGTACTTGCCATCCTTACCCAGCGCTACCTTGGGATCTGGCGCTCCATCAAACGTAAAATCATCACCCAGCACGATGAAATACCCTGAGTCTTCTTTCACGATACTGGCCGTACCCGTTGTTACGTGATTACTCAAGCCTGTGAAAGTACCTGATCGAGCCATGTCTGCCGCGAATGTGGAGGAAGACGTGAGAACGACAACAGCAAGTGCCGTCACTTTGAGCCATTGAACTATCGACAGGTGTGAGAACTGGTTGATGGAGCGCATGGTGAAATCTATCCGTTAAATGGTAAAGGTACACGGATAGACTATCGTTACGCGGCTTGGTTCCACAGTCAGGGCATCATCGCCATGGCACTTTCCAGTGGCATGTCCAGAGCCTCACCCAACATGATTTCCAGGGATAGCGGATTGCCGTTGATATCCACCAGCAAATCACGCACAGACACAGCGGATGTGTAACTCACCCCATCGGCCAGAATAAACTGCTGCGCTTCCGGCATGTTTGCAAACATCGCCAGTGGCGTCATGTCCACCGCTTGAGCATCTGCATTCAGATTAAATTCAAACTGCAAGGCATTTAGAACATCGCGTAGTGTGGCCAGTGAACCTACACCATCGGCCGGATAGTACGGCGACGATGCCTCAACGAGTTTGACCGTGGAATCCAGTGTGCCGTTACCGCCCTCGTTGCTAAACGACAGATCGACAGACAAGCCGGTGCCCGGACCTGCCAGCCCCTGCATGGCACTCATCAGATCATCCAGTACCTCAGGATTTTCCAAGGCTTGCGAATCACCCGCTGATAGCTCACCGATGACCTGCATGTACCGCTCAAGACCTTCAAACGGTATGGCGAATGTGCTGATATCCATTGCCGCAGAATTTAAAGGCAGTGGTGAATCGATACTGCCAATCGCAAGGCGACCGCTGGAATCCATCCGCGCATCCTGAATACTGGAAGTGCCTGATACCTGCATGGATTTCAGAGCAAACGACACAGGAATCTGCGGACCGGAGAGTGTCAACTTATCGAAAGACACGGAGTAATCTCCCGTAAAAATACCCGAACTAACGCGCGTCAGATCACTGCTGATGGTGCCCGGTGTCAACTTCAGGAATCCGTCTTCAGAGCTAACCACCACTTCACCTGTGCCTCCCGACCCACTAAATCGGTTCCCTTCAACGGTCAGTGTGTAGTCCATGCCATCGAAGCGGAAGCCCGTGTCATCACGCTGGTGCTCAAATCGATTGACGATCAGCTGATTGACCATCGAATGATCAAAATTGACAACCGTATTCAGTTGAATCGGTTCCAGACCACCAAAGCCTTGCAGAATCGCCTGCACGTCATCAGAGAAGGGATCGTCAATCTGCAGCGTCGTTTTGATATGGGCAGCGCCCACTCTCACAGCACCCTCATTCAATCCAACAGGAGAATGCTGAATGACATGATGCAGGCGAAACAAAACGTCAGCATCAGGTGCCGCTGAATCCTTGACCAGGGTAATGGCAGTGCTTTTTGCAACTCCGGCATTGTATTGTTCATTTACCAGTGAAACCGGCATCAATTCATTGAGTTGCGTCAGGAGTTGATCGTAGGCTTGCTGAGTTTGAGCCCCCGTGTAATACGAGGCACCCGCCCATGAGCCACCCGCAACCAGCGGTAACAAGAGCAACAGTTTCTTCATTGGTATCATCAACTCACAAAGAGGGAGAAGCGTTCGTCAAATGCGAACGCCTACACAGCTATCGCTTAGGCAGCCACAATTTTTAATCGACGGCCGTGAAGTGTGAGGGACCACTCGATCAGTGTGGTAACCAGCCGTGATAAGCGGCAGCATCGGGTCCTAACGGCAAAGCCACTTTTGCTGCGTCTCTCGAGGATTGATAAATAGCGGTAATCAGCTCCAGTGAGGCTCGTGCATCAGCGAGCGTGACTGGTAAAGGGCTATTTCCAGTAAGGGCCGCATGCGCAAGTTCAAACTGCCGGGCAAAACCTTCTGCATGCGGGTTGTGCTGCGCCACGATGGCGTCCACCTGTTCTTGCACAGATGAATCATGCGCCATGAATCGCCACGGCGTTGTACCGGGGTTGTAGGCGGATAGCGAGCTTTCAGCAGACAGATTGGAAAAACAGAACCGTAATCGGGACTGATCAACCGCGCTTCCCAGGGTTACTGATGATGTGACCAACGCACCACTACGCATACCCAATACGACTGCTGCGCAATCCTCGACTTCTATCGGATTAACACGAGTTGCCAGGCGTGCCTGTACATCGGCTATTGGCCCAAGCACTTGCACCAGCAGGTCATGAGCGTGAATCGCATGCCCAACGATGACACCGCCCAGCTCGGTCGCCCACTTTCCTCGCCACGGCACACTGTAGTAGTCAGCATCACGCTTCCAGTGCGTTTCTATCGTGGCAACCAGTGGCGTTCCGGCTATTCCCTGGTCGATCAATGCCTGCAATTGTGTCAGCCCGTTGCCGAAGCGATATTGAAACACCGGAACAACCTGAGTGGATGCCGTTGCGGCAACCGCCAGTATCTCATCCACATCGGCCAGAGAAGGCACAAGTGGTTTCTCGCATATCACATGCTTACCCGCTGCCAGACCTGCCAGGATAGCGTCTTTGTGCAAGCCCGGCGGCAAGCAGATATCAAGCACATCCACATCGTCACACTGAACGGCATCCTCGGCAGTGGCCACGTGACGACAATTCGCCAGCGACATCAGTGGTTGAGCACGATCCTTGTCAGGATCCGCAATACAAACCACTTCATACAATGCGGGGTTTGCCAGGTAACCGCTTAAATGTTCTGCGCCTATACCGGCACCGCAGATCGCTACGCGCAACTTGCTCATGGCGTTGGTCTCACACTGTCAACCAGCACATGCTGACGTTGTCTGGCGGAGAGCATCAGCGCATCGATCAGGTAGTGCGATTGCAGCGCCTGTGACAAGGTGGCTGCGGGTTCGCGTTGCTCGTCGAGTGCATCGAGAAAATCCACTATCAGTCTCTGGTGCCATTCATGGGAAAACGCCATGGGGTCTGCCGAACCGCCGCCGCTGGATGCTTCACCCACCGTCTCGGTCCGCCCATCGGTGTAATCAATACGAAGTTCGCCACCGGTCAATACCGCACTGCCTTGCTGACCTGATAGCCGAATACTCTCCAGCCCGCCCGGATACTCTGCGGTGGTGGCGTGCAATGAGCCTAATGCACCGTTACTGAATCTGAGCCCCGCACCCACGAAATCCTCACTTTCCATACTGTGCACAGGTGTCGTACCCGAAATGGCGGCTACCTCCTGCACTGGCCCTGCCAGTGAGTACACAAGGTCCAGCGTGTGAATCGCCTGGCTGATCAATACACCGCCACCATCGCGCTCATAGGTGCCTCGCATCGGCTCATCATAATAGGCCTGGTCACGCCACCATGGCACGTTGACCTGCACGGCATGCAGATTACCCAGCGCACCCGCAGCAATGCGCTTTGCCAGATGCAAGGCGCCATCACGAAAACGGTTCTGGAACATCACACCCGCGCGGATTCCAGCCTGCTGACAGTGGTTGGCAATCCCTTGCGCCGCTTCTGCCGTGCGCTCCAGCGGCTTTTCCATCAGGATGTGTTTACCTTTTTCGCACAGTTGCGCGACGAACTCCTCCCGAGCATTGGGTGGTGTCAGGAGTAACACAGCCGAAATATCCGCATCGTCGGCAATGGCCTGGAACGATTCCACGGCCGGAAAACCGAAAGCGTCAGAAAACTGCCTGCGCCGATCAGCGCTGGGGCTAAAGACAGCTTTGACTGCCACGCGCTCCTGCAATGCCTGCAAACTCCGGGCATGTGGCGTTGACGCCATCCCCAATCCCACAATCGCTACCGTTCGCTTGTTAGTCACTGATTCTGCTTAGCCTGATTCGAAATCAACAGCTAGTGTACTGCCACATACAAAATGCGCAGACAGCGAGTCGCCAGAGTCAGGGTCAATCGACTCTTGGTCAGGTTAACTGCCCCAAATCCATGCACGCTTATTGAACGGTAGTGGTCATTTACCCGCTATTGGGGGCATACTGCATTGCGTGTCCCGTCCTGAGAGGAAGTTCACCATGCGTTATATTCCCCTGCTGCTGGTCATGATGGCAGTCCCGCTCGGAGCCGTGCTAGGCATCGCCCACCCGTTTGCGGGCGGACTGCTCTTCGGTTGTGCACTGCTCGCATCACTGGTGGGCATATACGATGTGGTGCAAACCGGTCATGCGGTACTGAAAAACTACCCACTGATTGCGCGACTGCGTTTTCTGTTTGAAGGCATTCGTCCGGAAATCAGACAATATTTTCTGGAAAGTGACCACGACGAAGTACCGTACTCTCGTGAGCAGCGTGCGTTGATCTATCGCCGCGCCAAGGGAATCGAAGGGCTGAGACCCTTTGGCACGTTGAAGAGCGTGCAGCAGGTAGGCCACGAATGGATCAATCACTCCATGGCACCCAGCCATATAGACAATGGGGATTTTCGCGTAACGATTGGAGCTGCCACCTGCAAACAGCCATACGACAGCTCGCTGTTGAACATTTCCGGCATGTCGTTTGGCGCATTGTCGTCAACCGCTATCGAGTCGCTAAACCGAGGCGCCAAGCTGGGTAACTTTGCACACACAACCGGCGAAGGATCTATTTCCCGATATCACGATAAACACGGTGGTGATCTGATCTGGCAGATCGGCAGTGGCTACTTTGGTTGCCGTGACGACAACGGCGCTTTCAGCGCTGAGAAATTTGTTGCCAATGCCACAAGGCCTAACGTGCGCATGATAGAAATCAAGCTATCGCAGGGCGCCAAACCCGGCCACGGTGGCATCCTGCCGGCATCCAAGGTCACGCCGGCTATCGCCGAGGCACGCGGTGTTCCCGTTGGTGTTGAATGCATCAGCCCATCCAGCCATACCGCGTTTAGCACACCGCTGGAATTGATGAATTTTATAGGCCAGCTGCGGGAGCTCTCCGGCGGCAAACCGGTGGGTATCAAGTTGTGTGTAGGCCACCCCTGGGAGTTTTTTGCTATTGCCAAGGCAATGAAAGAAGCCGGAACCTGGCCAGACTTCATCACCGTGGATGGATCAGAAGGCGGCACAGGCGCCGCACCGGTGGAATTTGCTGATCACATAGGCGCCCCACTCCGAGAAGGACTGATGCTGGTGCATAACACGCTGATGGGTCTTGGCCTGCGCGACAAAGTCAGTATCGTTGCCTCAGGCAAACTGGTCAGTGCTTTTGACATCGCACGCGTGCTGGCACTGGGTGCCGATGCCTGCAACATGGCGCGCGGCTTCATGTTTGCCATTGGGTGTATCCAGGCGCAAACCTGCCACACCGGCAAATGCCCCACTGGCGTCACCTCTCAAGACCCCAGCCGTTATCGGGCACTGGACGTCAACAAGAAGTACAAGCGTGTTGCACAGTTTCAGGAAAACACGCTTGAAGCGCTCAAGGAGACCACCGAAGCCTGTGGCCTGAGCCACCCGTCTGAGTTTACGGCGCATCATCTGATGATCAGGATCAACAGTCGCGAAGTTCGCTCCGCTGCAAGCCAATACGATTGGGTTAACCATGAAGAACTGCTGGGGTCCTCAATCGAACATCCAGCATTCAACAAGTTTTGGAAAAGTGCGCGAACCGACAGCTTTTCAGCAGCTCCTGGGTCTGACAACGCTAACCAAGCGGCCAGTATTTCACTGGCGGCGAAACATCAGGCGGCCGGCTAACGCTTGCACGTAAGCAACATCAGGACGTAAAGCCCATTCGAAAGCCGCCCCAATGGCGGCCATTGACCACAATTGGCGCTGAACAGTCATACATCAGCACGTGTTCACCATTACCCATGTCACGTCGGTAGGTCTGTAACAGGAATGGTTTTGTGTTCTGACCACAAGCCAATCCGGTACGATCATTGAAGATGCGGCGATTGCGGCTGTGACTGTTGTTCCAATCACTCTCACCGCGTCGTTGAGGGTGAGAGAATTTCTTGTTATGCGTGGGCAGGTAGCCTTGCTTGTCCACCGCGGCGCAAAAAACAATCCGCGGATCGTGATGCAGCAGCTCTTCGATAATCGGCAATACATGCCGGTCAGTCAGCTGCACAAAACCTGTCATGTACTGCTGCGGATCGGTGCCCGAGATGGGTTCGTAGTGCTCATCGAACAGTTTGTCGTGGGTGATCTCTCCCGACGCCAACGCGTTCTCAAACAAGCTACCGATACGGCTTGCCGTCTCTTTCACCTGTTCGATAATCAACGTATCGCGAACCTGCCGGCCGCTGCCGGCGACATGAGCAACCAGAGCCTCACCCTGCGCCAGGATATCCTTGATGCGCTTGTCCGCCTCATTCAACGCGTTGTTGGCATCCTGCATTTCAGTCGCAGCACCCTCAATACGAGAGCTCATCGACTCACATTGACTTAATGATTGATCGGCAGCCGACGCAATGCTCGATACATCTTGCTGCATGTCATTCGCCATATCTGAAAACGTCTTGACGGCGGTATTGATCACGGTGACACCGTCATTCACGTTGTCAGCGATTGCCCGCGTCTTGCCACCGGATTGAATCAGCTCGCCCACGTTATTGGACACTTCAGAAATCGTTTCATCGATAACACCAGCAGCATCGGCGGTTTGGCTGGCCAGCATCTTCACTTCACCGGCCACGACAGCAAAGCCCTTACCCGCCTCTCCCGCTCTGGCAGCCTCTATGGTGGCGTTCAATGCCAGCAGGTTTGTCAGCCGTGCTACCGATTGAATGTCTCCAGACACTCGAGTGACACCACCCAGGCTGTCGTTCAGCAAACGCAGTTGCTCCTCGATAGCGCTAACTCCATCCACCAGGTGGGTTATTCGCGTGGTGGCCGAACTTACCGCCACGGATGATTCTTTACTGGTGCTTTCAAATTCGCTGGTTTTCTGTTGGGCACGCTTGCCTGCCATATCGATTTCCCGGGCAGCCCCGGAAAGCTGCTGCGCCAGGCTGGTCAATTCAACCAGGTAGTCGGTCTGACGAGAAACGCGTTGAAACACCTCGTCTACGTTACCCGCCACATCAGCCAGCTCCAGACTCAGCTTTTGTACCGCTCGAAGAATGGATTCAGCAAACTCATCGATGTCTGGCTCTTCGGTTGGCAGGAACGTTTCTGGTTGCGCTGACACGAGGTTGGTGACACTCCAGGTTTAATGAGGATGTAGGCTGTAAGCCGACAACAACATCGCAGGAACTACACCAAAGCACTTGTCAGCTAACGTGCGCGAACGTGACCGCTTGCTCGAACTGCCGTTATTGATGCTCGCTGACGTGAGAGGCAATCAGCGCCTTGTACAAAGACTGGATTCTAGCGGTCATCTCCCGCTGTCCGCGTCCTATCGGCTTGCCATCGATTTCAGCCACAGGCGTCTGGGCACCAAAGGTGCCGGTCAGAAAGGCTTCATCAGCTGCATACGCATCCACGAGTGAGAAGTTGCGTTCGAACACCGGAATTTGATTGGCCCGGCACAGATCAATGACTTTTTGCCGTGTTACACCGTTCATGCAATAGTCGCCGGTAGACGTCCACACTTCACCTTTTTTGACGATGAAAAAGTTGCAGGCGTTAGTGGTGTTGACGAAACCGTGTGGGTCGAGCATCAGACCTTCATCCGCACCGGCCTGTTCGGCTTGCAGACACGCAATCACACAGTTCAGTTTCGAATGCGAATTGTATTTGGCGTCTTGTGACATGGGCAAACCACGCACCTGGGGCACGGTTGCCAGACGTATGCCGCGGCCCTGCAAACTGGCCGCAGGCCTTGAGTGTTCCATGATAATGACTACGGTGGGCCCCGATCGCGACAGCGCAGGATGCTGGAACGGCTTGTCCTTGATACCGCGGGTAACCATCAAACGACAGTGCACGTCGGTGGTCATCTGGTTGGCGTCAGCAGTTGCTGCCAACGCTTGACGAATGGCCTGCCTATCCATGCCTACATCCAGCGATACCGCCTTGCAGCTGTTGAACAATCTGTCCATGTGTTCTTCGAAGAAAGCCCACACACCGTCGTAGAGTCGCATGCCCTCCCACATCCCGTCACCCAGCATGAACCCACTGTCGTAAACAGACACCGTGGCCTGTTCACGCGCAAGCAGTTTGCCATTGACATAGATCAGAATGGATTGGTTACGAATATCATCTTCGGCATCATGAGTGGATAATTCACGATCAACGGATGAGTCGGCATGGTCAGAGCACATAGGGCAGCAAATTCTAAAGTGTGTCGCGCTGAATCATATACTGCGGAGTGGCCTTGTGTCGCTGAAAGTGAGCCTGCAACTCTAACTCGGTATTGCCTGCCAGGATGCCAGTCCGGGTCAATAATGAATGGCAACCCGCTGCAGTAGCTCCGGCAATATCATGCTCGACGCTATCTCCAATACACAGTACTCGAGACCCTTCCACACCGAACAGTCGCAAGGTGTACTCGTAGATTTCAGCGTAGGGCTTGCCAATCCAGATAACCTCACCACCCAACGCTTCGTAAATCTCTGCCACCTGTGCCGGTCCATAGACTCTTTGCGAATTCACCAGACTCCACCGATCAGGATTCGTGCAGTACATCGGCACCCGTCTTTGAGCCGCGGGTAACAGCCAGTCGTTATAGTGATGCAATGCAAATTGCTCAGGTTCACATCCACATAACAGCACAACATCACTCTCTGCCGGCTGCTTGCATTCCTGCAGCGGTAAGCCAGCAATGGCTGATCGATCCTCGCCCCGGCCAAGGTACAGTACCTTGTGCGAACCACGCTGCTGGAAATGGTTGTGCAGATAGTTCCAGGCCACCTCACCCGACGACACCACGGCGTCTACCAGTTCGGTCCCGAATCCAAATCGGGTGAGTCTCTCGGTATTGTAGGCAGAGCGTTTCCCGGAATTGGAAATGACGCCAATGGGCTTACCGGCAGACTTGATGAGAGACAAACACTGCTGCATACCCGGATAGGTATTCACACCATCATGCAGCACGCCGTACTGATCAAACAAAAACAAATCGTAGTGTGCGATCAAGTCACTGACAGACGCAACAACGGATGGCTTCACCATAGATTCTCGGACGTTGCGCCCTTGACTGCCAACCTGGCCGTACCGGCCGCGGCTTCACCCGACTCAACAGGCTTGAACGGCACGCCTAGCAGCTGCTGACGAATCGCTGACCACGCCGGGTTACTGGCTCCGCCGCCCACGGAACGAACCGACTGCACCGGTGGCGCGCCATGTTCAACAAGCCGTGCATACCCTTGCGCTTCGATCTGTGCCATCCCCTGCAACAGGCCTTGCAGGAAGGCTTTATCGTCCACGGGACGCGGATGCAGAACTGGCTGAAGATCAGGGTCGTTGACCGGAAATCGCTCACCCGGTTGAGTCAGGGGGTAGTAATTCAAAGGCGATGATTCATGGGTATTGATGCCGGCTGACAACTGCCGAAGCTGTTGCGCATCGAAAAAGGCAGACAACACCTTGCCACCACTATTCGACGCGCCGCCTGCCAACCATTGATCACCAATCAGATGACTGTAAACGCCATAGGCAGGTGCAAACACCGGCACATCTGACAGCAACTTCAAGGTCAGCGTACTGCCCAGTGCAGTGACTGCATCTCCAGGCGCCGACGCACCGGTGGCCAGGAAAGACGCGCAGCCATCCGTTGTGCCGGCAACAACCAGAACCGACTCGCTCATCGAGAATTCTTCGGCCACGGACGTCGACAGCGATCCGACCGAGGTGCCAGGCACGGCGACTTCCGGCAGTTGATGAAGCGGCATGCCAACCTCAGCCAACCAGTCAGGCCATTGACCCTGTACGGGATCGTATCCGGTCTTGAGCGCATTGTTCGCATCACTGATGCTGTAGTTGCCGCTCAGTTGTCCGACAATCCAGTCGGCTTGATGAATGATGCGATGCGCAGACGAGGCCGAAAAATGGAGTGCTTTAGCCAGACCGGAGGTCTTGCCACCGGCAGCGCTATTGTCCGGCATGCAACGAAGGATCCTGTCCAGTACAACCGGATCCTCAACCGTATCGTTGTACATGAGCGGCTGCGCCACAGGTTTACCCGAAGCGTCTATCGGTAAGACGGTCCCTGATGTTCCGTCTACGCTTAACCCGATCACCAGCGCTGGATCCAGATGCTCGAACAACTGGTGCAAGGTTGACTTGACACCTTGCCACCAGACTTGCGGGGAACGAAGATTCTCACCCGTGTCATCAAATCGATACTGGGCACCTGCGTTTACCAAAGAGTGGTCTTCACGCATGGCAACGGCCCGCACTCCCGACGTACCAATATCGATACCCAGAACATACGCCGAGCTCATGCGTTAACTCCTGTGTTGAATAGTTTGAGCTGTGTTAAAGCCACTACGGCTGATCCACGGCTGTTGCCTGGATGCGCGAATCAACCGACAGAGTGTTGAACCAGTCACTGAATTCGGATTGCTGAGTGGCGCTGAGGTGAAGTTCGTGCTTGGTACGTCTGGATAATATGTCGGCAGCGGTTTGCGCCCATTCATGCTCAACCAGATAATGGACTTCACGTTCATACAGTACACCGCCAAAGTGCAAGCCAAGATCTTCTGTGACGGTGGCACTGCCGAGCAGTTGTTTGGCCCGTGTGCCATACAAACGCGCGTAATGGTGAACCACATCAACGGGCAGCTCGGCATAATGCGCCTGCAGTTCTGATTCAAAACGGGTGAAGTCCGCGTTATCCATATCGCCCCCGGGCAACGGCGCGTAAGCCGTCCATGCGCGCCCCTTCACAGGCAGCTGGGCTGCAAGCTTATCGATGGCCTGTTCAGCCAGTTTGCGATAAGTGGTTATCTTTCCGCCGTAGATGCTGAGCAAGGGGCAACGCCCGGCAGCGTTATCCAGATCAAACAGATAATCCCGGGTTACCGCGCTGGGATTGTCTGCGTCATCATCAAACAGCGGACGAACACCTGAAAAACTGTGCAGAACGTCTGACGTGGTGAGCGGTTGCTGGAAATAGCGATTGACGGCCGCAATCAGATATTCAATTTCTGCGGCATCCACACAAACGTCTGAAGGATCACCTTCGTACGGTATATCCGTGGTGCCGATCAGCGCTTTATCGTCTTCGTACGGATTGATGAAAATGACGCGTTTGTCAGTATGTTGAATCAGATACGCCTGATTACCTTCCCAGAACTTGTTTACGACAATATGGCTGCCCTTGACCAATCGGATGCGTCGTTTTGCAGTGACATCAGAAACACCATCAATGACCGTATCCACCCACGGGCCTGCTGCATTAACCATCGCACCCGCCGTTACCGTCAACGGCTGTCGATTGTGGCCACGCTCCAGAGCGATACACCACGCATCACCGTCGCGCCTTGCCGCTCGGCAGGTTGTTCGGGTCATCACTGTGGCGCCTCGCTCGACTGCATCCACCACATTCAAGACAACCAATCTGGCATCATCCACCCAGCAATCCGAATACTCGAAGGCGCGCCGGTATTCGGGTTTGATGGGCGATCCTTCAGGGTCGGTGGCAAGATCCAGGGAACGGGTTGGAGGCAAACGTTTACGCCCGCCCAGGTGATCGTAAAGCAGTAACCCCAGCCTGACCAGCCAGGCCGGGCGGTCATCCGGGCTATGCGGCAGCACAAAGCGCATGGGCCAGATGATGTGCGGTGCAGCTTCGAGCAAAACTTCGCGCTCAATCAATGCATGGCGAACCAACCGGAATTCGTAATATTCAAGATACCGCAAGCCACCATGTATCAACTTTCCCGAGCGTGAACTGGTGCCCTGGGCAAGATCATCCTTCTCTACCAGCAGCACCGATAAACCGCGTCCGGCAGCATCTCGCGCAATGCCGGCGCCGTTGATACCACCGCCCACCACGCAAAGATCAAAATGCTGAGAATCGTGCGAAAATGACTCACTCATGGTCGTATTCAACAACGGTGTCAGTTACATGGGTTCAGTGCAGGCAATCCTTTAAGGTATCGATCAATTTCGGTGGCGGCCTGTTCGGCAGCGTAGGTCACCGTACGCACGGAAGCGCCAGCGATATGCGGAGTCAGCGTCACGTTCGGCTGGCTTAGCAAAGGCCAGTCCTGTGGAACCGGCTCAATGGCATAGGTATCCAGCACCGCTCCACCTAGATGTTCGCCAGACAGCGCCTCGTTCAACGCGTCATAGTCAACCAGTGGCCCGCGTGCCGTATTGACAAACAGACTTCCCGCTCGCATTTTGGCGAACGCTTCTGCATCCATCATTCCCGATGTTTCTTCCGTGACCCTGGCGTGTAGCGTTACCACATCACTGCGTGTGAGCAAGGCGTCCAGTGAGACGAGCTCAACGCCGGCACTCAAATCATCAGCATCCAGTTGCACGTAAGGGTCACAGACAAGCACCTTCGTGCCAAACGCACGCAGCAATTTGACCACACGTCTGCCTATGTTGCCGTAACCGACCACGCCGACCGTCTGCTCATTCAACTCCCGTCCTGTAGAGTCTGAACGGTAGAGATCACCTCGCCATTCACCGTTGCGCATGGTTTCGTGCCCGACCCGGATCAATCGGGTTTCGGACAGAATTGCACCCAGGGTGAACTCAGCCACCGCTGATGCATTGCGGCCCGGTGTGTTGACAACCTTGACAGCGTGTTCGGCCGCGGCGGCCATG
>CALLPU010000033.1 GCA_938016235.1 uncultured Granulosicoccus sp.
TTTGTAGAGGTTGTTAAATCGGTATTTCAGATTCGTTCATACATTGCGTATGAAGCATACAGGCAACAGACCAATCAACCCCAATGGCACCCGTTGTGGCCAAGCGATTTTTCGAATTCAGGAACGTTGAGAATTACAAATTATAAGGGTCCCGGCCCACCGTAGGCTGGATGGCATTATCATTCAGGTTTGCTGGCAGCCCCACGTTAATCGGGAAGAGCCGAGCTTCTGTATCGGAATTCCAGCCATTGTGAAGGTGGACCATGACGGCATAGGGCACTTCAGTGACATATGGAATAAGAGATAGATAGCCTCCACCCTATCGACATCGTCTGCTCTTGAAAGTCATTGCCTATTGCCAGGGGAATCTTTGACCAGATAACCATAGCGCCACAGCTTTATCGTTTTGAACCTCGAGCCAATGCGCACGGGCACCGGCACCAATGCGGCCAACACTGACGTCTGCAATCCACTGCGCAGGTATTGCACTGGTCATCAACCCTATCGTGTGCCAGTCAATGTTCCAGCTCCGCAGTATCGATACGGATCGACGTTGGGTCAGACAACTGCCAGCCAACGTTCCATCCGGCAGCAGTACCTTCTCGCCGACCTTTCGAACTTTCAATGATCCCAGATGATAGCTGCCATCCGGCATGCCGGTCGCGGCTGTTGCATCCGTGACGCTATACAAGCCAGGTATGGCGCGACGCGCAGCATCGAATGCGGCCTGTTCAACATGCAAACCATCCGTGATAATTTCAGCGTACTTGGCGTAGGCGAGCGCTGCCGTGGCCGCTCCGCCGTGTCGGTGCGACACGCCGCTCATCGCGTTGTACAGGTGTGTGACGCCGCAACCTGCCTCCAGGGCGTGTCGTGCCTGGTGCCACGAGCACACAGTGTGGCCTAGCTGTGCGCGAACTCGATAGCGCTGGCACAAGGCGACGAGATCGCCATGCGGATCGATTTCCGGTGCATAGGTGATAACTTTAACCACACCTGAATCGAGCCATGCTTCAAGCTGATCGAGATTTAATCTGGCAGCGTGAGGAGGTTGGGCACCAAGCTTGTCCGGGCTGATGAAAGGACCCTCTAAATGCGCCCCCAGTAGCGTTGCTGATTGTGGGTCGGGTTCATTCATCACGCTCGATACGCTATTCACAAAGCGAGTAATATCGCCAAAGGGCGCGGTTACCGAAGTAGCCAGAAGCGCGCCAGTACCATGTTGTGCATGGGTCTTCAGCATCCCGCGAACGGCCGCGTCGCTACTCATGCAATCGTGACCGCCACCACCGTGGACATGCAAATCCACCGGTGCGGGCAAAAACAAAGGGGCTGATGCGGGTACTGCCGTTTGCTCGACAGAATTAACCACAGAATCATGCCGACAGACGCCTTCAATGAACCCCTCAGGAGACCACCAGTGGCCAACTGTCTCTTTCAAGGCTCTGCTCATCGTCGTATTTCATGGGCGAACGTCCATCGGTCGGGTCTGAACCAGCAATGCGAATACTCGACCGGTGCATCGGCAGCGGAGTAACCGGCACGTATAACCAGCATCAAGGCAGAATCCTCGGGCACATCCAATCGCTTGGCAAGTGCCGTGTCCGCCAGCACCGGAACGTATTGTTGCTGCACACGCACAGGGACAAGATCTTGTTGTTGCATGGCCAGGTACAAACTACCCTCAGGCCATGGCCACTCGGGTGCTGTCGCAGCCAGCAGGGTCGCATGCTCAACAAGCAGAGGTTCACCATTGCCGGTGCGGACACGCTTGATACGCAGCACGTCCGAACCCTGTGGTACTTGAAAATGGGCGCTCTCTTCCGCATTGCTCTTTCCACGCCTGCGGTCAATCACCACAGAGCCGGGCTTCAGACCTCGAGATACACAGTCCTCGGAGAAACTGGTGACTCGATTCAGAGGCTGATTCAGGTGTGATAGCGACAGCACGATGTAGCCTGAGCCTTGTCGCGATTCCACGAGTGATTCGTTGACCAGCTCCTTGAGTGCACGTCGAACGGTGACTCTGGATACAGAGAACTGCTCCATCAGTTCGCGTTCCGGCGGCAGCGCTTGACCGGGTTTGAATTCGCCGTTGGTGACACTGCTACGCACATCTTCTGCGATCTGGAGATACATCGGTCCGTTCATTTTGCGCTCCGTTGATGTGATTGCGTCAGCGAATAGAGACCACTTAAGGCATCTCCATGCGTTGCGTGTAGCCGTTGATGTATTGCTGAACTGATACGGCAGTGATAGATCTTTGCCAATCCTCCCACAAAATAGACCGGCAACGCCTCTGGTGCCAGACGCAACAGCCGCTCACACTGTTCAGCGCCTCTATCCAATAGCGTGTTGGCAAGCTCATCACCCTGCTCGGCAGCGTACACGATCATCGGTGCCAGGCTTGCCAGTTCGGTTGAGCGCGTATTGGTCGACCACGCCTGTACGTCCGACACCTGTGTACCAATCCGGTCCTCCAGAGCCTGGAATATCATGGGTATCGAAGAGTCAGATTGACGCGTATCACGATGCCACAGGTAGCTGTTAACAAGCTGAAATCCGAGCCAGGCACCTGAACCCTCATCGCCCATGGGAAATCCCCAGCCACCGGCTATCCCGATCTCGCCGGTCTTGTCCAGCCAATGCAGCACGCTACCTGTGCCTACCGCCAGGCACGCTCCTGGTTCTCCACCCGTTGCACCAAGCAGCTGTGCATGACCGTCAGTGATCAATGTGGGCGTGATCTGCTCAGGCAATAGCTTTAAGAACCGCGCTCTTCGATCACTCTGCAAGGCGCCAGAGAGCCCAAGACATAACTCCGAGGGCAACCAATCGGCTGCTTCTCCCAGCTGTTCAGCCAGCGTTGTCAAACCACGGCTGATATGCAGCCATGCCTGCTCCTCGCCAAGTGACAGGCTGGCAGGTCCGTTGGCCGCGGTGGCAACCAATGTGCCTTGAGCATCGAAAGCGCCCAGACGACAACCGCTACCACCGCCGTCCACCACCACTGCTAGATTTCTATTGTTCACAGTTGTATTGCATATGTCTTTTATTTGTATTAGATTGGTATTGTATCTTTTTTAAAGACCCGATACAATCCGATCCCCAACAATGATTCACGAACGAGGAATGATCATGGTAAAACCCATAGTAAAAACCGGACTGCTGACGCTGGCTGCCTGTCTGAGTGGAACGGCGGCGGCTGAAAAAACAATCATCTCCATCGAGAGCTGGCGGGCCGAAGATCAGGCTCTGTGGGACACACTGATCCTGCCAGTGTTCGAGGCTCAGAATCCGAACATCGATGTGCAGTTCAAACCGACAACTGCCACGGAGTACAACGCAGCGCTGAACGCCCGGCTTTCAGGTGGCACGGCAGGTGACATCATCACGTGTCGCCCCTTTGACAACGCCCTGGCCATGTATGACGCTGGCAACCTTGCCGATATCGGTTCACTTGAAGGACTGGACAATTTTTCTGACGTAGCAAAGGCCGCCTGGTCGACTGATGCAGGGGATGCAACCTTCTGTGTGCCCATGGCCTCGGTTATTCATGGCTTCATGTACAACAAAGATGCTTTTGCCGAACTTGAAATAGAAGTGCCCAAGACCGAATCGGAGTTTTATGCGGTACTTGACAAGATTAATGAAGAGGGCAGCTACATTCCGTTGGCAATGGGAACCAAGGATCAGTGGGAAGCGGCAACCATGGGCTACACCAACGTGGGTCCAGCGTACTGGGGGGGAGAGGCTGGCCGTCTTGCACTGCTCAACGGCGAGGCGAAATTCACTGACGATGCATTTGTTGAAGGTTTTCGACAAATGGCCAAGTGGACACCTTATCTTGGTAATGGTTTTCAGGCCCAAGGCTACACGGACAGCCAAAACCTGTTCACGCTTGAACGCGCTGCCATCTATCCAACAGGTTCTTGGGAGATCACAGGATTTCAGGAGAATGCAGAGTTCGAATTAGGCGCTTTCGCTCCACCACGCAAGGATGCAGACAGTGCCTGTTACATCAGTGATCACACGGATATCGGCATAGGCATGAATGCAGCCACTCAAAACAAAGAAGCAGTAATGACGTTTCTTGAGTGGACCACATCTGCAGAGTTCTCTGCGTTGTTGACCAATGCAGCCCCAGGGTTCTTCTCGCTAGCCACCCATGAAATTGATGTAGAGAACCCTCTGGCGCAGGAATTTCTTGCCATGCGAGATGAATGTGAGTCCACGATTCGTGTCGCCCATCAGATCTTGTCGCGTGGAGAGCCATCACTGAGCAACCAGTTGTGGACGTTGACTGCCAACGTCATCAACGGCACTCAAACACCTGAAGAGGCCGCCAAGGAGGCACAAGCCAA
>CALLPU010000034.1 GCA_938016235.1 uncultured Granulosicoccus sp.
GGATACGTTCAGATTGTTGCGCACCATGGCAAGAATGCACCGTAACTGCTGAAGTTTCACGCAGGCGTGGCACCCGCAGCGCTTTCACCAGGCGTTCCGGTTACAGCTCCGCCTTCGGCATCCACACCAAGACGCTTGTGCATCAGAGGGCTCGTGGTGGTGTACTGCACGTTCAGCTTGGTATCCGGTTCAAAGGCTTGTTTGATGGCATAGGCCGCCAGAGCGGCTTCATGAAATCCACTGAGGATCAGTTTTTTCTTGTTCTTGTAAGTATTGATATCACCAATGGCGTAGATACCAGGAACCGATGTTTCAAACGTGGCGAGATCGATGGTAACGAGCTTTCTCTCCAGCGCCATTCCCCAATCCTCGATGGGACCGAGCTTGGGTGATAGTCCGAAGAACACCAGAAGATCATCCACAGGCAAGGACACTTGAGTCTTGTCTTCGTCTCGAAGCGCAAAGGCGACACTACTCAGTTGCCCGTCCTTCTCTTCAAAGCCATTCAGCGTTCCCATCAGGATCTTTGCGCCACCGGCGTCAGCCAATGCCTGCAGTTTGTCAACAGACGCTTCAGCAGCCCGAAAACGCTCGGTCCTGTTGACCAGCGTCAGGCTCTTTGCTGCAGGCGCAAGCTGTAATGCCCAATCTAGCGCGGAGTCTCCACCACCCAACACCACGATATCCTTGCCCGCATGCCAGGCAGGATCGCGAACCCGATAAAACAGCTGTGAGTCTTCAAATTTTTCAATACCCGGCACGCGAACACGAACAGGTGTGAAAGAGCCTGCACCTGCCGCAACTATCACGGCACGACATTCGAATTGCGTTCCAATGGACGTGCCGATCAGGAAATCGTGCTCACCTCTTTTTTCCAGACTATCGACCGTCTGGTCCAGATACATGCCCGGGGAAAATGGCGCTATCTGCTTTTCCAGATTATCGATCAGCTGCTGCCCGGTACACTCAGGTACGGCGGGTATATCGAATATCGGCTTGTCAGGATAGAGCTCGGTGCACTGCCCTCCGGCTTGCGGTAACGCATCTACCACGCACGCGGAAAGCCCCTGCAAACCCAGTTCAAAAACCTGAAACAATCCAACGGGGCCCGCTCCGATGATGACAACATCCGTCTTGATAGTCATGTCGCCCCCCGGAGCGTTGTAAGAGAGTGACGGTTACTGAACGTAGTAACGAAAACCCAGCCCGAAGGTCATTTCATCAATGAAGTCGAAACCGGCATACGCTTCACCACGACCGGTGGGTAAGGTAAGCCCGCCGCCAAAGCCCAGCTCGTTGCTGGAGTCGCTGGCGCCGAAATCAACATTCAGGCGATGAAAGCCAACGTTGGCATACCAACTCACTCCGTTGGCGCTGATCGGTTCCACACCACTGAACAAGGCCTCAAAAGAGAGGCTGCTGACATCCCCCTTGAGTCCACCCACATCGTATTCGCCAGTGTGGTAGCTCGCCTTGCCGGAGATATCCAGCGCACTGCTGATGCGCTGGTTCGACAAGTGGTAGAGAATACCCAGACCAAATGGCGTACCGTCGGCGTCACCAAATTCACTGACACCTACATCACCGATCACCACAATTTCTGGCGATACACGGTAATTAACGCGGGCACCGATGTTCTGGTAATCAACAACGCCCAAATCACCAGTGACAATACCCAGCTCAACTGAAAGATCGGTCTGATTACCGGGGTTAGCCGAACGGCCGTTCAACAGACCAAGATACTCGGCCTGCGCATAGGGCGCAGCCACGAGCATCGACAAGACAAACACAAACAGGCTTTTCTTCATCATAGTCAGGCGTTAATACTGTTTAGGTAAAAGATCAATCGAGGAAATGACGGTAACCACCGCCGAAGCCAAGGTCGTCGACGTAGAGTGCGCCAACGTAAAATTCACCAGAGCCAGATGCGTTTCTGACAACCACGCCGCCACCGAACATCAGTTCTGTATCGGTGTCGCCATCGCCGCTCGCCCGGTTAAGACCCAGGTTGGCATTCCAGAACATGTTATCACTGGCACCCATCGGCTCTTTGCCGCTGAAGAGGGCTTCCAGGGTGATGGCGTTACGGTCAAAATCAAAACCGTCACCTTCCAGAGACGCGCGGTGATAGCTGAAGTGCAGGGCGAAATCAGCGCCATCAACAATGCCGTCCATCTGGTGGAATGCGCCTACCCCGAATGCCAGACCGTCTACGCGGCTGTCCAGGTCAGTCATGCCAAGATCACCGTACAAAAACGTCACTGGACTGAGGCGGTAATTCACTCGCGCACCAAAGTGCTCGTAATCAATGTCTGAGACTTCACCGAATATGGCCCCGACCTCGACGGACATGTCACTCATGTTGGCCATATTCGCCACTCGTCCGTTCAACAAACCGAAAGGCTCTGCCAAAGCACTGCCGGAAATCAGAGACCCTGCCATAGCGGCAGATGCTAACAGCGATTTCGTTGACCTACGCATACAACTCTCCTTGATAAAACTTGATGTGTTCAACGTCATGATTACACAGTAAACAGGCTAAGCCGGGCGCATGCATAATATGCCCGCACGTCAGCTAGCCTCGAGCCTGCTTTTTAGTATAGTGGTCCCACACGGGCTTGTGTGCGCGCAGCTTCCGGCACAGATCCCCGGTGTCTTGCAATTCATGGCCTTGCAGATCAGTTGAACACCTGCTCGCGAGTAGCCAGAAACTCAACATCCGGCCAACGCTCCTGTGACATCTGCAGGTTTACGCGCGTGGGCGCGAGGTACACCAGCTCCCCGGCATGATCGTGAGACAGGTTCATATCCAGCTTGCGGGTGAAATCACTGAGCATCTTGTCATCCTCGCAGCGGATCCAGCGCGCCTGCTGCACACCGACAGTCTCAAACTGACATTCCACCTTGTATTCGTCTCGCAAGCGCTGAGCAACCACCTCAAACTGCAGAACACCCACCGCACCCAGAATCAGATCATTACTGACAATCGGCTTGAACAGCTGAGTAGCGCCTTCTTCACACAACTGGCTCAGGCCTTTCTGCAGAGCTTTCATTTTCAGCGGATCCTTGAGAACCGCGCGCCTGAACAGTTCGGGCGCAAAATTCGGGATGCCGGTAAACGCCAGCTCCTCTCCCACGGTAAACGTGTCACCGATACGGATGGTGCCGTGATTATGCAAACCGATGATATCCCCACTGAAGGCCTCTTCCACATGGCCACGATCTGCTGCCATGAACGTCAGCGCATCATTGAGCCGCACATCCTTGCCCAACCGGATATGCCGCACTTTCATGCCTTTACTGAAGGTACCCGAGCAGATACGCACAAACGCCACACGATCTCGGTGCTGAGGATCCATGTTCGCCTGGATCTTGAAGGCAAAGCCTGTGAATTTCTCCTCAATCGGCAAGACCTCGCGAGTGACGGTGTTGCGCGGTTGAGGCGCTGGTGCGTACTTGACAAAATCGTCCAGCAGTTCTGCCACACCGAAGTTATTGATGGCGGACCCGAAATAAACCGGCGTTAATTCGCCAGCGAGGTAAGCGTCTTGATCGAACTCATGACACGCTCCTTGCACCAGCTCGATTTCTTCGCGTAGCTCGGCGGCCATGTCGCCCAGAATGACGTCCAGTTGAGGGTTGTCCAACCCTTCCACAACCTCGCCTTCCTGCATCTTGCCGCCGTGCGTGGGCGAGTAAAAATGCACTTTACCCGTATGCAGGTGGTAAACACCCTTGAATCGCTTTCCCATACCAATCGGCCAGGTAATCGGGGCACACCGTATATTGAGCATCTCCTCCACTTCATCCATCAATTCAATGGGATCTCGGCCCTCGCGGTCCATCTTGTTGATAAAGGTCATGACCGGTGTGGTTCGCAACCGACACACATCCATCAGCTTCTCGGTTCGGCCTTCCACACCCTTGGCAACGTCGATCACCATCAGGGCCGAGTCCACAGCTGTCAATGTTCGATAGGTGTCTTCGGAGAAATCCTCATGACCTGGCGTATCGAGTAGGTTGACGATATGGTCGCGGTAGGGGAACTGCATGACCGAGGATGTCACGGAAATGCCACGTTCCTGCTCCATGGCCATCCAGTCGGATGTGGCATGACGTGCAGCCTTGCGCCCCTTGACGGTACCTGCAAGCTGAATGGCACCGCCGAACAACAGCAGCTTTTCTGTCAGCGTGGTTTTGCCAGCATCCGGATGCGAAATGATCGCAAACGTGCGTCTCCGGTTGATTTCGGTTGTAAGGTTATTGTCTGACAAGCTCATTTCCTCGTGACCTGTATGCAGCATCAGGCACACACACCGGGGCACCCACCCTTGAATCCGCTGACTATGGGGGAAACGAGTATTTTAGCGCTGATTGAACCTCTCCAACTGACTTTTCAAAAAAGGTTGCCACACTCAATGACGCATCACGTCGCTCATGTTAGTGGACAGGCTACGTGCCATGACCAG
>CALLPU010000035.1 GCA_938016235.1 uncultured Granulosicoccus sp.
ATGAGTGCCATCACCGCGAGACACAAAATACAGCGCATTTGTCTCTTCCGGGTGTAGCACGGCATGGATAGCCTCACGACCGACCATTGAAATGGGTGTCGGTGGCAGACCTGCACGCGTATAGGTGTTGTAGGGTGTGTCGGTGTTCAGGTCAGAGCGGCGAATATTGCCGTCAAAGCTCTCGCCTATGCCGTAGATCACGGTGGGATCTGTTTGCAATCGCATTCGCTTGACAAGACGCGACAAGAAAACTCCTGCGATCAGTGGCCGTTCCGCCGCAACCGCAGTTTCCTTTTCTACGATTGACGCGAGAATCAACGCTTCATACGCAGAATTCAGCGGCAGATTGTCTTGACGGTTCTCCCATTCCTCCTCGAGCACGCTATCGAGCGTTCGCTTTGCACGCTGCAGGTATTCAACATCACTGGTGCCTTTGGGAAACGCGTAGGTATCGGCAAAAAACTGACCTTCCGGATGCAGCCCAGGGTAGCCAAGTTGCTCCATCAACGCCTCCGGCGACGCCAGTGTTGCTGCGTCCAGTGTGTGCTGCAACTCTGTTGACTGAGCCACACGCTGCAGCGCCTCCCGCCAATTAGAGCCCTCGATAACGGTGTGCGAATACTGAATTGTTTGCCCTTTGACAAACACATCGAATAACTGCGGTACCGTAACAGCCCCCTGCAATTCGAACTCGCCGGATTTTATACCGCCCGCTTTTTCGCTCAAACGCGCATACAGATCGAACCAGTAACGTTTTTCAATGATGCCCTGCTTTTCCAGCTCCAGACCTACCCGCTTGGCAGACCACCCGCGCTCAATGGTGAATCGCTGCCCATCGGCACTTAGCGATACAGGCTGTTCCAGATACCGTTGATAGTCGGTCCAGCCGTACCAGAGAGACCCGGCACCACCAACCACTATCAACAACAGCAGAAAACGAATCACACGCCGTCAGTCGCGAAGATCAAGGTGCCGTTAGTGCCACCAAAACCGAACGAGTTGGACATGGACACCTTCAACGGGGCCTTTCGGCTGGTACCGGCCACATAATCCAGATCGCAGCCATCTCCCGGATTGTCAAGATTGATCGTGGGAGGAGCTATTCCGTCGCGCAGCGCGAGCACGGAGAACACCGCCTCTATGCCTCCGGCAGCGCCCAACAGATGCCCGGTCATGCTTTTGGTCGAGCTCACCAGCACCGAATCGCTGTGGCTGCCCAGTGCTGTCTTGATAGCATCGGTTTCAGCGACATCACCGGCAGGCGTGGACGTTCCGTGCGCGTTGATGTAGTCGATATCGTCAGGAGCAAGGCCAGCATTTTTCAACGCAGCACGCATGCAACGAGCCGCGCCTTCTCCGTTTTCAGATGGCAGAGTCATGTGGTAAGCATCGCCGCTCATCCCGTAGCCAGCGACTTCGCAGTAGATTCTCGCTCCGCGCGCACGCGCATGCTCAAGCTCTTCGAGCACCATCACGCCGGCGCCATCACCGAGAACGAATCCATCCCGGTCCTTGTCCCAGGGGCGACTGGCTGCAGCCGGATCGTCGTTTCGGGTAGACAATGCCCGAGCCGCACCAAATCCTGCCAAACCTAGCGGGCAGGTCGCCATTTCAGCGCCACCGGCGATCATGACATCGGCGTCCCCGTATTCGATGAACCTGGCAGCGTCGCCGATGTTGTGAGTGCCGGTGGTACACGCAGTTACAGTGCACACGTTCGGGCCCTTGAACCCGAATTTGATGGACAGGTTTCCGCTGATCATGTTGATGATCGTGGAGGGCACGAAAAATGGCGAAACCTTGCGTGGGCCGCCGTCGAGCAGTGCCTTGTGCTGAGATTCGATGTTGGGTAATCCGCCGATGCCAGAACCGATCGATACACCGACGCGCTCCAGATCCAGCCCGTTCTCAGCCGCAGCCTCCAGCCCGGAGTCCTGGATAGCCTGCATCCCGGCTGCGATACCAAAATGCACAAAGGTATCCATCTTGCGGGCCTCTTTGGCGCTGAAATAGACTGACGAGTCGAAGCCTTTAACAGACGCACTGAAGCGCGTACCGAATTTGGATGTGTCAAAGCCCGTGATGTCAGCCGCCCCAGAGACACCGGCAATGATGTTTTGCCAGCTATCCTCAACGCCACTACCTACCGGCGTTACAAGGCCCAGCCCGGTTACCGCTACTCGTCTACGCGTCAAACCCTTTCAGCTCCGATAACATGCGATGCCTCGCCTGCTTGCAAGGCAACAATGAAAAAGCCGCAACACGCACAAATGCATCTCAGCTGTTGTGGCTGAAAAGCACCGACACGTTGCGGCCCACATCACCTGACTGACAGTACTGTGACAATACCCAGCTACAGGCGCTCCTGCCTTCATTCTGGACGTATTCCAGACGCCCGACAAAACAGGCGTCGGATAGGTCAAGCCTGCTCTATGTGAGCCTCAACATACTTGATTGCTTCGTCAACTGTGGTGATTTTTTCAGCCTCTTCATCGGGGATTTCGCACTCGAATTCCTCCTCAAGCGCCATAACCAGCTCCACGGTATCGAGAGAGTCCGCGCCCAGATCTTCGACAAATGAAGCTTTGGTTGTCACTTCTTCTTCCTTAACACCAAGCTGCTCTACGACAATCTTTTTGACGCGTTCGTCAATACTGCTCATTGTGGGGTAAACCTCCGAAAAAAAGTAAGCGGCCTTTGCCGAGCCGCCATTGTAGTGAGTTCCAGCAGAACGTGCCAACTCTTACGCAAATTCTTCTGGGATTAATTGGGGGCGATCAGGGTGAATGCAATGGTGCGAGAGCCTGATCTGCCCCCTTTACTGGCAATTCGACAGGCTTGCCAGGCCAAAAATTTGCCTCTGCAGGCTCTCTCCCGCAGGGGTTACAGATTCAATGCGAGGACGCCCTCACGTCATGACCATGCCACCGTTAACGCTGATGGTTTGACCGGTGATGTAAGAAGCTGCAGGAGAGGCCAAAAACAGGCAGGTTTGCGCAATGTCATCGGGCGTACCCAGTCTGCCGAGCGCAATCTCCCCTTTCAGCTTCTCTTTTTGATCCTCTGGCAAGGCATTCGTCATATCAGACTCGATGAATCCGGGCGCCACCGCGTTGATGGTTATCGATCGAGCACCGAGCTCCCTGGCCAAGGACTTGGTAAGCCCCAACACGCCAGCTTTTGCAGCAGAATAGTTCACCTGACCGGGGTTTCCCGTAATACCAACCACCGAGCTGATGTTGATGATACGGCCGCTGCGCGCCTTGACCATGGGTTTGACCACCAATCGGCACAACCGATACACGCTAGTCAGATTGGTGGCTATAACGTCGTCCCACTCGGCATCCTTCATTCTCATGAACAGGTTATCGCGGGTGATGCCGGCATTGTTCACGAGGATTGACACCGGACCATGCTCTTCACTGATGCGGGAAATAGCAGCCTCCACATCATCGCCCTGGGTGACATCCAGGCGCAGGCCGGTGCCTTGCACACCCGCCGCGTTGAAACGCTCCGAAATGGCCTGTGCACCCGCATCAGACGTGGCTGTTCCGATGACAATGGCTCCATGACGGCCCAACAGGTCGCTGATCGCCGCTCCAATCCCTCGGCTGGCCCCTGTGACTAACGCTACTTGCTTGTCCAGTTGTAATTCATTCACAGCATGCATCCATTGTAGTTATCGAGTTCCGAACGACATGTTCGATGGTCAGTTGTCCGCCTGCGGTGGCATCCGGCAACCGAGCGATTCGCAGCCTACCGGTCAACACCCACAGCGTCTAATGCGGCAGAGAGCGTGTCAGGTGAGTCCACGGGGAGCGTTGGCAATGCGCGATCAATCCTCTTCCCCAACCCGGTGAGAACCTTGCCGGGTCCGGCCTCAATGATGGTGGAAACACCGTGCCTATCCCGTAGTGTTTCTATGGTGCGCGTCCAGTAGACCGGGTTGTAGACATGGGATTTCAAATGCGTGAGCAAGGTTACGCTGTCTTCGGCAGCCACAGCCGTCGCGTTCTGTACGAGCGGCACCGTCGGCTCACCCCAGGTCAGCGTCTCCATGGTTGTGGCCAGCGATTCACCCGCAGAGCGCATCAGCGATGAATGATTGGGCACGCTGACCGCGAGCATCAGCGCCTTTCGACACCCTTGCTCACGGGCTTTTTCTACCGTGGCTTGCAACGCATCAATGTGTCCGGATATGGCCACCTGCCCCGGCGCATTGAAGTTCACGGCTTCAACAATGCGCTCACCCGTCACAGACTCGCACAGGTCGACCACGGCCTGATCATCCATG
>CALLPU010000036.1 GCA_938016235.1 uncultured Granulosicoccus sp.
CGTAATATGCACTTCTGGAGCGTCGTCACCCTGTTCTTCACCCAGGGCTTGGACTGTCGAGACGATTTCTGCGACATCAACCAACTCATCGCGTGGAACAACTACATCGGCAACAAGATATTCGACCAACCCCTTGGTCAAGCGCATGAGCCCTTCCGCGTTATTCTGGGCATTCAACAGAAGCTTGAATTCATCGGGTGCTTCGATTCCTTTTTCGTTGAGATCCTCCAGAGCGATATCAATCAATTGATGAATCCGTCGAAGTGGGCCGGTGAAATCGTGGGATAAGCTTTGACAAAACGTCTGAAGATCTGATTGACGTTCTTGGCTCTTCGTAAGGATTAGCGCCTGTGCCTGTAGCTCATCTCGTGCACTTAACAACTGGTTATAGAGCTTATCCCGGTTGATACAACTCATGAATGTCCAGCAAGTGGTTTTGTCCGGATTCATGTGGATATTGGCGACTATGGGTATTGATGCGTATTCCAGAGCAAAGTTGCCACTGATTCCAGACGAAAGCTGCCACCCATTCCACGGGAAGGTTGCCACCCATACCAGAGCAAAGCTGCCACCCTAAATCCGGGTATTTAGCAGTAACAAGCGACGCAGGATTTCCAGTTGTAGTCTGGGCTTTTTCGGAAAAGCTCCAGATGCCAGCCAAGAGATTATCCATGCGCAAAATTAAGGAAGTTCTCCGCCTGTCCTGGGGTTGCCAGCAAAGCCAGCGGCAAGTCGCTCTTCAGTGCAGTATTTCTCGTCCCTGTGTGGGCGAGTACTTACGTCGAGCGAGCGACGCCGGACTATCCTGGCCGCTGCCACAGGAGCTCACCGACACCCAGCTGGACCGGCTGTTGTTTCCGCCCACGCCGAAGCTGTGTGCCGACCAGCGTGGCGTGCCTGATTGGGCTGCGGTTTATGAGGAGCTGCGGAAAAAGAATGTCACCAAATTTCTGCTCTGGCAGGAGTACCGTGAGCTAAACCCTCTCGGGTACAACTACAGCTGGTTTTGTGACCAATATCGACGATGGCTGGGTAAGCGTGATCTATCCATGCGCCAGCACCATCGCGCCGGTGAAAAACTGTTCATCGACTACGCCGGTCATACGATTGCGATTGTTGACTCACGCACCGGCGAAGAAAGCCAGGCGCAGATATTTGTGGCGGTCCTGGGCGCATCAAACTATACGTTTGCTGAAGCCACCGCCACGCAATCACTACCGGACTGGATCGGCTCTTATGTGCGTGCGTTTGAGTTTTTTGGGGCGGTGCCAGAGATACTGGTGCCAGACAATTTAAAAAGTGGTGTGACCAAAGCTCATCGTTACGAGCCAGATCTTAATCCCACGTATCAGGACATGGCGCAACACTACAATGTCGTTGTCATACCCGCTAGAGTACGTCGTCCGAAAGATAAATCCAAAGCAGAACTTGGTGTGCAAGTGGTGTCCCGCTGGATTTTGGCAGCGTTGCGCAACCACACGTTTTTCTCGCTTCAACAGCTCAATACGCGTATCAGCGAGCTGTTGATTCGTCTGAATGATCGGCCCTTTCGCAAGCTGCCCGGTTGCCGCCGCTCACGCTTTGAGACCCTGGATCGTCCAGCGCTAAAACCGTTGCCTGCCAACGCTTACATCTTTGCAGAGTGGGGCAAAGCGCGAGTCAATATCGACTACCACGTTGAGGTGGACCGTCACTACTACTCTGTTCCCAATGCGTATAGAAAAAAGCAGCTGGACGTTCGCTACACTGAACAGAGCGTGGAATGCTTCTACAACAGCCAGCGCATTGCCAGTCATTGTCGTTCCCGGATGATCGGTCATCACACGACGGTGCGTGAGCATATGCCTGAGTCGCATCGCCAGTACGGTGACTGGTCACCCGAACGCCTGATCAGCTGGGCTCACCAATACGGCAAATGTACCGCCGAGCTGGTTAATCAGATCATGCAAGCACGACGTCATCCTGAGCAGGGTTATCGCTCTTGTCTAGGCATCTTGCGTCTTGAGAAAACCTACGGCGCAGAGCGCTTGGAGGCCGCCTGCCAACGCTCACTTTTGCTCGGCACACTACGCTACAAGAGCATCGAATCGATCCTTAAGCATGGACTGGATCAGATTGATCCGGTGAACGATGAGGAACCGGTTTTACCCGATGATCACGACAACATTCGTGGTCCTTCTTACTACCATTAATCCAAAGGATAACAATCATGTTGCACCATCCGACAATCGAGAAACTAGGCCAACTGAAGTTCACCGGTATGCTCGCCGCGTTGAACGAACAACAATCACAAAAGAACATCAACCAACTGAGCTTCGAAGAACGACTGGGGCTTCTCGTTGATCGTGAACTCACCGAACGCGATAACAAGCGTCTGTCCACCCGACTGCGCCAAGCAAAGCTCAGGCACACGGCCTGTATGGAAGATATTGACTATCACCATCCGCGCAAACTCGATAAATCCATGACGCTCAGCCTGAATGATTGTCACTGGGTAAACCAACAGTTAAACATCTTGTTGACAGGGCCCACGGGGGTGGGCAAGACATGGCTTGCTTGTGCTTTCGCACACAAAGCCTGTCAAAGTGGCTACACGGCCTTGTATTGCCGGTTGCCACGGTTACTCCAGTCACTGGCATTGGCGCGCGGTGACGGCAGCTATGCCAAGCAGATGAGTCGGCTGGCTCGCACCAGCGTATTGGTTTTGGATGATTGGGGTCTTGCTCCGCTAACCTCCGAACAGAGAAGAGATCTTTTGGAGATTCTCGAGGACCGGCATGGCTCGCGATCCACCCTTGTGACCAGTCAAGTGCCGATCGAAAAGTGGCATGACATCATCGGCGATCCCACAATCGCTGACGCCATTCTGGACCGCCTGGTTCACGGTGCCTACAAGTTCAAACTCGACGGCGACTCACTGCGAAAACGCACTGCCGCCTTGACCGTTGATACCGACAACGGGTAAAACCTTCTCTCCAGCGTCGCTACGCTCCGATCGGGTGGCAGCTTTGCCTTGGTCCGGGTGGCAGCCTTCGGCTGGTATGGGTGGCAACTTTCGCTGGTATACGCAAGTTGGTGAAGCCAGCACAAAGATCAAGAAAAATTATCCAGAAATTATCTCTTCGAACCCGAACATTCCATTCCGTTCGGCTACTGAAATGAGAAATGTGCTGTCTTACGAGTATTTTAATATCGATGTAGACATTCTTTAGGTAGCGATTTCCAGGGATATTCCTAAGTTCAAGG
>CALLPU010000037.1 GCA_938016235.1 uncultured Granulosicoccus sp.
ATTCAACGCACCGAGGTAGAGTTACTGAAAACGCCTAATCTTGGCAAGAAGTCCCTGACCGAAATCAAGGACGTTCTCGCACAGCAGGCATTGTCACTGGGTATGCGCCTGGAAAACTGGCCACCACCTGAGTTGCAGAAGCAACGAGAGATGGCCAAGTAGGAACGAGAATAGAACATGAGACATCGTAAGAGCGGGCGCAAGCTCAACCGTAATTCCAGCCACCGTAAGGCCATGTTCCGTAACATGGCAGCTTCATTGGTAGAGCACGAGTCCATCAAGACGACTGTGCCCAAGGCCAAGGAACTGCGTCGGGTTATCGAACCCATGGTCACCAACGCCAAGCAGGATAACGTTGCCAAGCGTCGTCAGGCGTTTGATCGCCTGCGTGACAAGGCCGCTGTTGGCAAGCTGTTTACAGAGATTGGTCCTCGCTTTGCCAATCGCCCCGGTGGCTACACGCGCATTCTCAAATGCGGTATGCGCCCGGGCGACAACGCTCCCATGGCGATCATTGAGTTTGTGGAACGCGGCGAATAAGCCAATCATGAAAACATGACGCCCACTGTTGTGGTGAGCGTCATGGTTGTTCCAAGGCCCGACGCTGTTGCAGCTCGGGCCTTTTTCGTCTGTCAATGTGAGGAAGTATCCCCGGTATGAGCAACGTGGGAACGAGTTTCAGCGCGCTCTTGCACTTGTTGCGTTATGCGCGTGGTTACCGGCGCCGGATCATACTGGCCAGTACCTGTTCGGCGCTGAATACCCTGTTCGATATCATGCCCGAGATTCTCATTGGCGTGGCCATCGACGTGGTTGTCAATCAGGAAGCCAGCTTCCTGGCAGGCTTCGGATTCGAATCTCCCCGATCACAAATTCTCATGTTGGCAGGATTGACACTGCTGATCTGGGCCGGAGAGTCTTTGTTTCAGTACCTGTACCTGATCCTGTGGCGTAATCTTGCGCAGGATCTTCAGGCGGATCTTCGCCAGGATGCCTATGACCAGGTTCAGCGGCAGGACATGGGCTTTTTCGAGGCACGCAGTTCGGGTGAGCTCACAGCCATACTCAACGACGACGTCAATCAGCTTGAACGCTTTCTGGATGGCGGCGCCAATGATTTTCTGCAGGTGTTTGTCAGTGTCACGTTGATCGGTGGTGTGTTTTTTATCATTTCACCGTCGATTGCCCTGCTGGCGATCACGCCCATTCCAGTGATTATCTGGGGCGCGTTTTTCTTCATGCGCCGGGCATCACCGCTGTATGCCGATGTTCGCGAAAAAGTCGCTGACTTGTCCAGCAGACTCAGTAACAACGTGGGTGGCATGGCGACGATCAAGTCGTTTACGGCAGAAACCCGAGAAAGCCTTCGATTGCAACAGGCCAGTGCTGCCTACGTGGCTGCCAATCGGCGTGCCATCAAAGTGAGCTCGGCGTTTGTACCGCTGATACGCATGGCTATACTCGCCGGGTTTCTGGCCACTTTCATACTCGGCGGCATACAGGCATTGGAGGGGAACCTGAATGTGGGTGCGTATGGCATGCTGGTGTTTCTGACTCAACGACTGTTGTGGCCATTGACCCGGCTGGCACAAACGGTTGACCTGTATGAGCGTGCCATGGCCAGTACGCGCCGGATACTCAAGCTCATCGAAACCGAGACGGATGTGCGGGATACCGGGAGTAGTGTTCTGTCGGTGACAGAACCTGTCGCGATAGAGTTTGATCAGGTCAGTTTCCACTATCCCGGCACGCAATCGGGTGTGTCGGCGGTTTCGTTGAAAATTCCTTCAGGCACAACCACGGCATTGGTAGGTACCACAGGTTCCGGTAAATCAACGTTGATCAAACTGTTGTTGCGCTTCTATCCGGTAACGGGTGGCACGATCAGCATTGACGGTCTCTCGATCGATGAGCTGTCGCTTCACTCGTTACGAGAGACAATCGGGCTGGTCAGCCAGGACGTTTTCCTGTTTGAAGGCAGTATTCACGACAACATCGCTTACGGAGATCCGCAAGCCAGCGATGAAGCCATACGCGATGCTGCCCGCGCAGCGGAAGCCACGGAATTTATTGATGCGTTACCTGAAGGCTTTGAAACGCTGGTGGGTGAGCGCGGAATCAAATTGTCAGGTGGGCAACGCCAGCGCTTGTCTCTGGCGCGCGCTATTCTGAAAAATCCCCCCATTCTGATTCTGGATGAGGCCACCAGCGCAGTAGACAATGAAACGGAAGCAGCCATTCAACGTTCACTGGCGGTCATCTCGCGCAACCGTACCGTGTTGGTGGTGGCACATCGGTTAAGCACGATTGTGGCCGCTGATCAGATTGTTGTGCTGGAGCACGGTACTATCGTAGAGCAGGGCAATCACGCCGCATTGTTGGCTAATGGCGGGCCATATGCGGGTCAGTGGGCTGTGCAAACCGGCGCAGCGCAATGGACCGCCGGTGGCTCATAAATGTATCGCAAGGTTATCCACCACACATCGCATCCGAGGCACATCGTGAATCAGTTATGACGACACCGATCATCGTTATCGGCGCAGGTTCCTGGGGAACGGCGCTCGCCATTCAACTGGCCCGCGTAGGTGGCTCCGTGGTGCTATGGGGGCGTGATGCCGCGCATATGGAGCAGATGCAGCAGGATCGGAGTAACGAACGATACCTGCCCGATTGCCGATTTCCCGAGAATTTGCACATCGAGGCAGACTTGAGTCGAGCGCTGGCAACTTCCGACAGAGTGCTGATATCCGTACCGAGCCATGCCTTTCGTGCCGTGCTTGAACAGATGAAGTTGGAAAGGGCAGGGGATGTGTCGTCGCTGGAACTGGCCTGGGCGACCAAAGGATTTGAGCATGCTACCGGTTTGCTTCCCCATCAAGTTGTGAAAGACGTACTACCCACCTGCTCGGACTACGCGGTTGTATCGGGTCCAACGTTCGCACTGGAGGTTGGCGCCGGTTTACCCACAGCCATCACTGTGGCTGGCTCCAATACTGAGTGGTCGAGGCGTATGGCAGATGCACTGCGCACACGGGCATTTATTGCCTATACCTCCGAAGACATTGTGGGTGTGGAGATTGGCGGGGCTGTCAAAAACGCTCTGGCAATTGGTGCCGGTCTGTCGGATGGCCTGGGATTTGGTGCCAATGCCCGCATCGCTGTTATCAATAGAGGCCTGCGCGAACTCTCCCGGCTGGGTATGGCGATGGGCGCTCGGTCAGAAACGTTCGTGGGTCTGGCAGGAATGGGGGATCTGGTGCTGACCTGCACTGACAACCAATCGCGCAACCGGCGAATGGGGCTTGCACTGGCCTCGGGTAAAACCATCGAAGCGGCGGCACGCGAGATTGGGCAGGTTGTAGAAGGTGTGGGTGCAGCCAAGGCGGTATATGAGCAGGCACAACGATTGAATATCCGCATGCCTATCATTGAACAGATCTACCATGTAGTGGTGGATGGCATTGACCCTCAGGATGCCGTGGAGGCCCTGTTGACGCGAGAGATGCAGGCAGGTGCAGAGCACGGTTAGCAAGTCTGCGCGGCAGAAATCCACTGCTGCACGCGAGACGAGAACGCCCGCCACGCAAACTACTTGTCGCACAGATCAGTAACGTAACAAAGCCTCCAGCAAGGCAGCACCGGGTTGTACAGTCTCGGGCAGGTTGGCTGCGTTAACCGGTTGGCCGGCGACGGTGTTGATTGGAATAATGCCTGCCCAGTGTGGCAGATCGATATCCTCGTCATCGTCTATCGGGTCGCCCGTACGAATTTTGGCGGATGTTTCATCCAGCGGTATTCGCACCAGCTCAGTCGCCTTGAGTTCCTTGTTCAAGTGCGGTCGATAGTCGTCTGCAGTACCGGGAATCAAGTGTTCTGTAAATCGATCCAGCAGCGCCACCTTCTCATCGCCAAATACCGGCGTGCCACAACCGAATACCACTGCACTGCGATAGTTCATCGAGCAGTGCATGGCCGAACGAGCTTTAACCAGCGCATCAACCAGGCAGACGGATACACACACTCGTTCGCCTGCGGCCATGGCCTTGTAGAGCCTGCTGCTTCTGCTGCCGTGCAGATACAGATGATCATCCAGTCTGGCGATGGCGGTCGGGATGGACTGCGGCCAACCCTCGTGCACAAAGGCGACATGGCCGATAGTGGCGGCATCCAGCACGCGATACAGGGCATCGCGTTCGTATACGGCACGATTGGCCGATTGTCGAACGCGACGCTTGTCCCCTTTCGGTGGGGTTCCTTCAGTCGTGTGCGTCATGTGCGGTGGTTCCGGTTATTCGTTGCAGGAGATTGTGGTGACTTTACGGTTCCTTGAAAAGACACGTAAATGAGTATTTAATAGAACCAATATTGGCAATAACGCCCTGTGGGCTTGTGTGACAACCCATGCTGGATTCGCCAGAATGGATAGCGCGATTAACGCCTTCCAGCCCGCACGCCTTGAGCAAGGTGCGCCAGCTTTATCTTGCGTTGTATGAAGCCATCACGCGAGGAGAGTTGGGCGACGGTCAGCAACTTCCGTCCAGTCGACAGCTGGCATCGCATTTGTCACTGGGACGAAACACGGTCATTGCGGTGTACGCCCAGTTGCACGATGAAGGGCTGATTGTATCGGATGGTCGACGAGGCACCCGTGTGACTCATCAAGCCGCGGGCAATCTATCTAGATCGGACAAAGACAACCCCTCCAGCCTGGCGTTGCTGTCGCGCCGCAGTGTGCATGAGCGTGTTACAAGTGCTCAGCATGTTGCCTTGGCACCCGGTATGCCCGACCCTGAGTTGTTTCCATCCACTCAGTGGCGCAAAGCGCTCAATGTGGCCTCGCGCCTGACCCCGGATAATCTCGGATACAAGGGTATTCCGTTGCCGCAGTTGCAACAGGCGTTGTGTCGTTACCTGGCTATCTATAGATCACTGCACGTGGAGCCCGAACAAATCATCATCACCAGCGGTACCCGCCAGAGTCTGGCACTGGCTGCTGCACTGTATGCAGACCCGGGTGACACTGCGTGGGTAGAGTCGCCCGGTTACCTGGGGGCCATTGATGCTTTCCGGATGCAGGGGCTGCAGTTGCGCGCCATGTCCGTTGACACGGACGGTACCCGGATGCCGTCCAGTGACTCGACTGATGCACCCGCACTGATTTACCTGACGCCATGTTTTCAATATCCCACGGGTGCACCGCTGGATGCCTCTCGACGAGCGGCCGTATTGAAGTATGCCCGCCAACACGATTGCATGATTTTTGAAGATGACTACGACAGTGAATTTCGAGACGACTCGCAAGCCCGTCCTGCGCTGGCATCACAACAGGCCGTGGGAGACTGCAACGTTCTGCATGCCGGCACGTTTTCCAAGTTGATTTTCCCGGCTGCCCGCATTGCCTGGCTTGTGGTACCCAGTGAGCATGTGACGGGTGCTCACCGGTGCCTTCGTACTCTGGGCGGCGGGCATAACAGTGTTGCGCAGGCGACCATCGCAGAGATCGTGGACAACGGGTCGCTGGCTAAACACTTGCAGCGTGCCCGTGGTGTTTATACACAGCGCAGACTTGCGCTGCTCTCAGCTCTGGAAGACACCGGCCTGTTCGAACCCCTGACGGACACGGGCGGAAGCTTGAGCCTGGTTGCCGTCCTGAAGACACCGATAGCTGCCAAGGCCATGACCCGCTGTACAGATGAACAACGACTGGGCGTCCAGTTCCTGGAAGAATTTCTTTGGCACAAGCGCGTGTCGTCGCAGGTCAGTGCTTTGGTGCTGGGACTGGGTAACGTCAGTACGCTGAAGATACCCGGCACTGTGGATCGACTGGCCAGCGCTATAACGCAGGCTTCTGAATAAGAACAATTGCCCGTATACTTTGACTGATCGACTCCACTACGACAGGGCCGCAACGTGAGTGCTGAAGATAAACCGGTAGGTCGTCCGCCCGTTCGCAGGAAGGCGGAGAAACTGTCATCAGCCTTGTTGTATAAAAAGTTACCCCTGCTCAATCTGCCGCGTTATTTGCGAGAGAAAAGCGAGTGGCGCAAACAGGGTGGCAAAGTTGATCGAAACTACCGCATCCTGACGGACTACGCCGATGCTGCGGGTGCTGCACGAGGCCATTACTATCATCAGGATTTACTGGTGGCGGGCCTCATTGCAAAAGACAAGCCCCGGCGACACGTCGATATCGGTTCGCGAATTGACGGGTTTGTTGCACACGTGGCGTCTTATCGCGAAATTGAAGTGTTTGATATCCGCAAGCTGGACCCCAGCCGGCATGAGAACATCAAGTTCGTGCAGAAGGATCTGATGAACCCGGACGAGCAGAGCATTACTGATTCCATCTCCTGTCTGCATGCCATCGAACACTTTGGTCTGGGACGCTATGGTGACCCCATAGATCCCGAAGGGCACCTTAAAGGCGTCAAGAATATTGTTGGCATGCTGGAACCCGGTGGCACGCTGTACATCAGCTTTCCGATAGGGTTTGCTGACGCTGTGCACTTCAATGCGCATCGTGTATTTCATCCCCGAAGCGTTTTTGAATGGCCCGGCATTAAAGATGTGATGGAACTGAAACGCTTTGACTGGGTTGACGCAACCGGAGAAATCAACCTGAATGCGCAGGTTGAGGACGCCGTTGATGGTGTGAAGTATGGGTGTGGCATCTATACGATGGTGAAAACAGGCTGATAGGCACTGAACGGGTTACGAATCCACAAACGCTTCTGCGGCTTCACCCACGAAATCCGGTAACACGAACTCAGTAAACTGACGGGCCTTGATGACGTCCAGTTGCAGTGTCAGCGCTCTGCACACGCGGTGCATACCATCCATCACACGCCCTTCAACGTCGAGCAGTATGGGATAGTTAAGATCCGCCTCATAGATGAGCCTCGCATGCTCGGCGATGTTCCGACACGTTGGCGATGCACCGCCCAGTGAATACCAGTACGTTTCGTCTATCTCCACCAGGTTGCTGAGCCGTACTTCACGGATGTCCAGATGTTCAGACAGCGCAACAAGCCGCGCAACATCCCAGGCCATGAGCCCTCGATCAGACTGCCTGAAGTGCTTTTGTGGTCGTATCACACTTGCCTCGTTAGTGGTCGGCTGTTCGCTGCTCTCGAACAAATACGTATAAACCGCTGGCAACGATGATGGCAATTCCCACCCACGATAGTGTGTCAGGCCAATCGCCAAAGATCAGCCAGCCCAGTGCGGTTGCCGCTATGATTTCCACATATCCGAACGGTGCGAGCACCGATGCTGGTGCGCGGTTAACGGCAATGACCACCAGCAGATGCCCGAAAGCGGCGATAAATCCGATAGCGCTCAGATAGCCCCATTCCACCATTGTGGGAAGTTGCGCTCCCCACAGCGTATTACCTGCCAGAGTGCCAGGCAGCAGTACTAGTGAGAGTGCAAGCGTGGCTCCAATGCCACTGGCAAACTGCATGGTCAGAGGATGATCGACATTAGCGACCGATCGCGTTACTGCCAGATAACCTGAAAAGAACAGCGCAGCACCCATGGGCAACAAGGCCGCTGGTGTGAATGAATCACTGCCCGGTTGAATGATCAGTAACGCGCCCAGAAATCCGGCAACCACCGCTGCCTTGCGGTGCCAGCCGATGGTTTCTCCGAGGAACATGGCCGACAACAGTGTGAGCATCATGGGTTGCACAAAAAATATGGCGATGGCGTCGGCTAGCGGTAGATGCAGCAGTGAAAAGAAAAAGAATGAGGTTGCAATGGCCAGTAAAAGACCTCGTATGCCATGTATGAGCGGGCGTTTGGCGAGTAGCAACCCGGGTCCGTAGATCACGACGATGGCAACGCCCATGATCAGAAACTGGAAAAAGAACCGCCCCCATGTGACCTGTATGGGCGACAGGGAGCCACCCAGAATTTTCGCGATTGCATCCATGATCGGTATGATCATGGTACCGGTGACCATGAACGTGATACCCCAGGCTATCGACTGGGTGCCTGATTCCAGTCGAGCCAGCAAAGGTGCGGCGTTTTCTCTCACGTCAGTGTCTTGTCCAGCTGAGTAGCTTGAGCAATGGGATCGATGGCTTCATCGGGCAATAGCGCAAGTGATCTGGCATGCACTGCGGCTGCGAGTGAATCGGGCACCAACAACATATCCACGCCATGGTTCTGGCAGGTTTCGATCATCTTTTGAACCAGTCTGTCGCGCCATTGATCACTGACATCACGGATATAGACAGACACTATTCTTCCGGGATACTCCTGCACAATGTGCGTATAAATCTGGGCGTCATCCTGGCCACTGTCTCCCGACAGCACAAACCTTAATTCCGGGTAGGTATCCAGAATGGTCCGGATCTGCAGCAATTTGTGGTCTTTGTGTTCACCGGCGATAAACTTGGTCTCATCGATGCCAAAATCCCTGAGCATCAGAGGGCCGGGCACCATGCCGTTCAACTGTATGAAGTCTGTCAAAAATTCATATAGATTCCAGGGACTGCTGGACACGTAAAAGAAGGGGTTCCGATGGGCATGCAGGGCCTGATAAAACTCGGCAACTCCCGGGAATGCCACGCGAGTTGCGCTGGACTGCAGCAGCGTCAGTCGCATCATCCGCAGCAATGACGTGGCTTCGGTAATCAGTATCGTATCGTCGATGTCACTGATGACGCCAAATTCAGCGTCGTTACCCGGCAGTATTACTGAAGCGTCGCCATCGAGTTTGAAGTCATTGTATTGTGGCAGTGTGAAGGATGCCTGCAACGTGGATGCGTCTGTGGATTCCGTGCCGCTGAACACCAGCGTAAAGTAACCTTCTTCGTCGGTAGTTGCGCTTGCGCGAGCACCCTGAATGTCGGCCTCGACAACAACGCCTGCCAGTTCATCCGTATCGAACCGCGCGTAGCTGGCACGCAGGTTGTTCCACAGATCCGAGGCGCTGGGCGTGAAGGCGTCGCGGTACATCAATACTCTGCCACTCAAGCGTCCTTGCCAGCCTTGCTCATGGCGTACGCCGAATCCGCAATAAGCAATCACGTGTAGCCGCTGGTCTGGATTCAGACGCTTGCTCGCACGGCGTTGCACATACTCCACGGCATTTTCTGCGTGAATTCCAGCGCGTCTGAGTAAGGTGGACCAGCGGTTGTGAGAAGCCATGGCAAGTATTGTCAGGGGAGTTAATGGAGCAGTCTTTTCAGATAACGACCCGTGTGAGATTCGGCACAGTCAACTACGGTTTCTGGCGGGCCACTGACCACGACCGTTCCTCCGCCTTGACCCCCTTCGGGCCCCATGTCGACAATCCAGTCGGCTGTTTTTATGACATCCAGATTGTGCTCAATGATGATCACCGTGTTCCCGGCATCGCGCAATCGTTGAATAACTGATAACAGCGCTTTCACATCTTCAAAATGCAACCCTGTGGTCGGTTCGTCGAGTATGTATAGCGTGTTGCCGGTATCGCGTTTGGACAACTCTCTGGCCAGCTTGATTCGCTGTGCCTCACCACCTGAAAGCGTTGTCGCATTCTGCCCGAGCGTGATATACGACAAACCGACGTCCATCATGGTTTGCAGCTTTCTCTGTAACACGGGAACCGCTGCGAAGAAGTCATTCGCGGTTTCAACCGTCATGGACAACACCTGGTGGATATTCTGCCCCTTGTAGCGAATATCGAGCGTCTCGCGACCGTATCGCATGCCCTGGCAGATATCGCACGGAACATAAACGTCGGGAAGAAAGTGCATTTCAACCTTGATCAATCCATCACCCTGGCATGCCTCACATCGACCGCCTTTTACATTGAAGCTGAAGCGACCGGCCTTGTATCCCCGGGAGCGTGCTTCGTGTGTGCCGGCGAACAGATCTCTGATGGGAGAAAACAGGCCAGAGTAGGTGGCAGGGTTGCTGCGCGGTGTTCGACCAATCGGGCTTTGGTCGATGGCGACGATCTTGTCGAAGACCTTTAGTCCGGTGATGGACTTTAACGGTGCTGCGGCATGCCTTGCGTTATTGATGACGTTGGCCGCGTGCTTGTAGAGCGTATCGTTTACCAGTGTCGATTTACCAGACCCCGATACGCCCGTGACCACCGTGCAGATGCCAACCGGTATCTTGACATCAACAGACTGCAGGTTGTTACCCCGAGCCTGTTTGATGCTGATGAATTGTTTTCCCGGTTTCTTGCGCGCTGGAATCTGGATCTTGCGCTTGCCAGACAGATATTGCCCGGTTATGGATGCCTTGTTTTTCATGATTTGCGCAGGCGTTCCAGACGCGACGATAGTACCGCCATGGACACCGGCACCCGGACCGATATCGAGCACATGATCGGCGGCGCGAATGGCGTCTTCATCATGCTCTACCACGATCACGGTGTTACCCAGATCGCGCAGGTAGGCGAGTGTGCCCAGTAGCTTGTCGTTATCACGTTGATGTAGTCCGATAGAGGGTTCGTCCAGAACGTACATGACACCTTGCAACCCCGCGCCGATCTGACTGGCCAGCCGTATGCGCTGTGCTTCACCCCCGGACAAAGTGTCTGCACCGCGATCCAGTGACAGATAGTCGAGACCCACATTCACCAGAAACGTCAATCGTTGCAGAATTTCAAGCGTGATCTTGTCGGCGACTTCCTTCTTTTGCCCGGTGAGTGACAGTGTCTCGATGAGCTTTCTTGAATCGCCAATCGACAGGCTGACGATAGAGGGCAGGTTGTGCCCGTCAACCAGCACATGGCGCGCCGCCTCATTCAATCGGGCCCCTCTACACTCGGGGCAGAGCTGCGACGACAACAGTTTGGAAAGCTCTTCGCGAACCGCGTTGGACTCCGTATCTTTGTACCGCCGATTCAGGTTGGGCAGAATGCCCTCAAACGGGCGAACCGATCCGAACGAGGCACTGCCTTTCTCGCTCTGATAGGAAAACTCGATCTGTTCGTCACCCGAGCCGTGCAGAATAATGTGCCGGACAGATTCCGGCAGCTCGTCATAAACCGTGTCTACATCAAACCGGAAGTGCTTTGCCAGCGACTTGAGCATTTGAAAATAGTAGGCATTACGCCTGTCCCAACCGCGGATCGCGCCACCAGCAAGGCTTACTGACGGATTCACAACGATCAGATCCAGATCAAAAAACTGGCTTAATCCCAGGCCGTCGCAGTGTTGGCAGGCGCCTTGCGGGCTGTTGAACGAGAACGCACGCGGTTCCAGCTCGGGCAGTGAATAGCCGCATTGGGTGCAGGCGAATCGTGTCGAGAAGATCGTATCGTCGCTATTGCCATCCAGTGCCGTAACGATGGCATTACCTTCTCCCAGTGCCGTGGCTGTCTCGAACGATTCTGCCAGGCGTAGCCGCAGGTCCTCGCGCACTTTGAATCGGTCAACGACAACCTCGATGGTGTGCTTCTTCTTGGCGGCCAGCGTAATGTCACCTTCAAGTTCCGTGATCACACCATCGATACGCGCTCGCAGATATCCTTGCGCTCGCAGGCGTTCCAGTAATGTGGCGTGATCGCCCTTGCGCCCCTGTACCACCGGCGCGAGTAGAGCCAGAGCTGTTCCAGTTTTCATGGCCATGACATGATCCGCCATCTGGCTCAGCGTCTGGGCTTCAAGCACCTCTCCATGTCGAGGGCAGGTGGGGGTGCCGGCGCGTGCAAACAGCAATCTCAGGTAGTCGTAAACCTCGGTAATGGTGCCGACGGTGGAGCGGGGGTTGTGAGATGTGGATTTTTGCTCGATGGAGATGGCCGGTGACAAACCATCAATCAGATCGACATCCGGCTTGTCCATGACCGACAGAAACTGACGAGCGTAGGCTGATAGAGACTCCACATAGCGTCGCTGGCCTTCCGCGAAGAGGGTGTCGAATGCCAACGAGGATTTACCGCTGCCCGACAGGCCAGTGATCACGATCAGCGAGTCGCGTGGCAAGTCTGCGTCGACATTTTTCAAATTGTGGGTGCGAGCACCCCTGATTCGGATGGTATCCATCGCTTGCGTGTCGGAAACTCTTGAGGCCAGTGCGATGCCCGAAGAGCTCGGGCGGCTGCTACTATACCCCGCTTGTATAGCGCGTTTCCGCACGGTTATGAATCCCAACAACAGTACAGCCTCAACAGCGCTGCTTCCCAGTGAAAAACGCGCTGCGTGGTCGTTGTCACTGATCTACATCGTGCGCATGCTCGGCTTGTTTATCGTGCTGCCGGTGTTCAGCCTGTTTGGTGATCATTACACCGATAACACGCCATTGCTGATTGGTGTCGCCATTGGTATCTACGGACTGCTGCAGGCGTGCCTGCAAATCCCGTTTGGCATGCTCAGCGACCGGATCGGCCGAAAGAAAGTCATCACCATCGGCCTTGCTCTGCTGGCCATTGGCAGTGTCGTGGCAGCCACGTCCGAGAGCATCTACGGCGTCATCTTTGGCCGGGCGCTTCAGGGGGCTGGGGCCATTGCGGCGGCGTTGATGGCGCTCGCAGCAGATCTGACACGAGATGAGCAACGCACCAAAGTCATGGCCAGCCTGGGTGCCAGCATCGGGTTCGCGTTCATCCTCGCACTGATTCTGGGTCCGCTGCTGATCGGCTGGTTTTCCATCGATGGTTTGTTCTGGTTAACAGCGGCGTCGGCGGTACTCGGTATCATCCTGCTGCACACCCTGGTACCGAATCCTGCAAGGTGTCAGTACAGCTCAGACACCGGTGCCAATGTCGCCACCATGAAGCGATTGCTGGGTAATCGTCAGCTGCTGCGTCTGGACGCCAGTATTTTCATGCTGCACCTGCTGATAACCGCGGTGTTTTTCGCGGTACCGTTGGCACTGCGTGATGCAGGAGTATCCACCGAGCAGCAGTGGCTGGTTTATCTGCCTGCCGTGGTGTTGTCGGTGGCTGTCATGATCCCGCTGATTATCTGGGGGGAGCGCAAGGCCATGAGAGCCGTACTGGTGCTGTGCATTGCCGGCATGGCACTCACGCAGATCCTGTTTGCGGGCCCGGCGATGCTCGGCATGGAAGTGACTGTCGCGCTGTTGTTTGTTGGCATCACCTGCTTTTTCAGCTTTCTCAATACGCTGGAAGCCTTGTTGCCGTCTCTGGTATCACGCCTGGCACCGGCGGCCGCCAAAGGCAGCGCGATGGGCATCTATAGCAGCAGTCAGTTTCTGGGTGCTTTTGTGGGTGGTGCCGGCGCAGGTTGGCTATATGGCTCGATCGGCGCAACCGGTCTATACATTGTCATGGCGCTTTTATGCCTGGTCTGGGCTGTCTTGCTGCTCGGGTTTCAGCCACCGCGCAAGATGGCCACCCATCGCCGTGCGCTGAGCGCAGAAGAGCGTCAGCACAGCAGTGGTTTGCTCGCAGAGCTTGAGGCGATTCCCGGTGTAGAAGAGGTGGTTATTGCGCTGGACGAAGGTGTCGCTTATCTGAAAGTGGACAAGGCTCGGTATCAGCAAGTTACCTGACACACGCTTGGTTTACCGGCCTTGATCGCTGAGCTGCTCATTCTGGGTGTGTTCTCCACGCTTACCGCCGGGGTAACAGCCGTATTGGGTTTAGGCGGTGGCATGTTACTGCTGGCGTTGATGGCGCAGTTGTTTGTTCCGGCCATCCTCATTCCGTTGCACGGTATTGCGCAGTTCTTTTCCAACGCCAATCGCGGCATCCTCTACCGCGCCGAGCTGGAGTGGTGGTACCTGAAGCCATTTGTGTTCGGGTCGATAGTCGGGGCATTCCTGTTCGTGCCGCTGGTGGTGTATGTGGATCCGGTCATTGGCGGCGTGGCAGTGGGCCTGTTCATCGTTCTGGTTACCTGGTTTCCGACGTGGCTGAGCGCGTCCAGACTCCCGCCATTGCTCAGTGGTGCATTGGTCAGTGGCCTGGGTGTGATGTTTGGTGCGACGGGCCCACTGGCCATGTCGGCGTACCCCAAGGCGAATTGGACCAAAGAACAGATCATTGGTAATCACGGTGCGGCAATGGCGTTTCAGCACGGCGTCAAGGTGATCGCCTTCCTGGTTGCCGGGGTACAATTGCACACGTACCTGCCGCATATCATCGTCCTGTTCGCGGGCGCCTGGCTCGGTACGCTGATAGGTACGCACCTGGTAAAAAAACTCAACGATGAACGGTTCAAGACTGTCCTGAAATGGGTGCTGACGCTGCTGGCAGTGCGATTGATTCTGGTAAACGGTTATCAGATGCTCATCGATTGAAGTTGAGGGAGAAAACGTCATGAAAGAAACCGCCAGGAATATTCTCGGTGAAGAACTGGTTCCCTGCGGACTGGATCCTGTCACCGGATTTTATCGAGATGGCTGCTGCGATACGGGGCCGGAAGATGTCGGATCCCATACGGTATGTGTGGCGGTAACGGAGGATTTTCTGACCTTCACTGCGTCTGTTGGTAACGATCTTTCCACACCGATGCCGAATTTCGGTTTTCCGGGATTGAAGGCCGGAGACAGATGGTGTCTGTGTGCCAGTCGATGGCTGCAAGCCCATGATGCGGGACATGCGCCACGAGTCTATGTACGCTCCACTCATGAGGCTGCTCTGAGAATCATACCCATGGAAAAGCTGACGGGCATGGCTGCGGATTTGAATTAGGATCCTTCCGAAGAACCCGTTTTTGATTTGACGTCCGCGAGCTTGCATGGCTTGTATACGCAAGATTATATATACGTGACCTGATTCAAAGGCCGGACTCACCCTCGGAGCAACTGTATGTCCACAGGTTTTGTACTGCCTCCCAACACGCAGGCTTACTACGAACAGGTCTGGGCCTTTGTGCGTCAGATTCCCGTGGGGAAAGTGGCCACTTACGGTCAAATCAGGCAGGCCCTAACTGCACCTGAAGGGATTAGTGCAGATGACTATCAACTGTCAGCATCACGTTGGGTGGGCTCGGCGATGGCAGCGTGCCCCGATGATGTGCCGTGGCAGCGGGTCATCAACGCTCAGGGGAAAATCAGCCGCCAGGTTGGGGCTGCCGAGCAGAAACAGCGCCTGCTGGACGAAGGTGTGTTGTTTACCAGAGACAAGGTGGATCTGGATCGTTACCAGTGGCAAGGGCCGGGACAGAGCGAGCAGCCGATACAGGGATTGTTGTTTTAAACGAATTACCGCCATGGCGCGCGACTCAGCGGCTATTCACACGAGGAGAGAAAACAAGGCACGCGGTGTGGATAAAGTCATTGGAGATTTTCGTTCGCGCGGTAGAATCAGAGCAATGGCCACCAAGATCAGCGATACCGTTAACCTTCGAGCCCTGGAAGTACTTGATGAGCTTGCCCGTACCGGATCGGTGCAAGAAGCGGCAGCGAGGTTGAACATGTCGGCGCCCGCCGCCTCGCAACAACTGAAGCAGCTAGAATCTGAACTGGGACGAGAGCTGGTGGTCCATAACAGACGTCCCATGGAGCTGACTCGCAATGGTCAGGCTTATCTGATCCATGTGCGCGCCGCCTTGCAGCATCTTCGTCAGGGTGCCTCTGAGCTGCTGCTTGATGAGTTGGGAGCGATTCATTCGCTGCGTATTGGCATCATCGATGATTTCGACGGCGAAGTCAGCCCGCAACTGGCCGTCAAGATGGCCGATACCTTCATGCCCGACAAACTGATGCTCAGCACGGCAACTTCCGTCAGTATTCTCAAGGATGTGGCTGAACACACCATCGATATCGGTATTGCTGCCAATCCGCTCGAGGCTTGCGCGGGTGTTTTGGAAATACCCTTGCTGCATGACCCTTTCTTGCTGGTAGTACCGCGGGGATATCTGTCCGTGGCACCCGATGATCTACAGCCCCTCAAAAAACTACCATTTTTGCGCTATGAAAAAAGTCTTGCACTGGGTCGGCAAATCGACACGCACCTCGCCAGGTTGCGTCTTGCGCCCGAAGGCAAGATGGAGCTCGACAGTAATCAGGCCATCTACGGACTGATCGCTAACGGCAATGGCTGGACCATTTCGACCATGGTTGGTTATTTGCGTGCGCGACGTTTTCACGATCGTGTCGATATTCATCGACTGCCTATCACCGCGTTTTCCCGCACCATCTCTCTGCATTACAACAACGAGTTTGCGCCACGAATTGCCAATGTCATTGCCGAGAATTTGCGCAGTATTCTGCAATTGACGATTGTCGAACCCGGCCACAGTAGCGCACCCTGGCTGGCTGAAACATTGACTGTGGTGCGTGACTGACTATTAACGCAATCCGAATTCCCGATTTCGATTTTCGGAAGAGTCAATAATCCAGTTGACGCCCCTGTGCACAACATGGCTGAATCCCGACACGATTCGCTAACAGTATTTGTAATGGGTGCCATGAAAACGCAAACACGTGTAGTCGTCATTGGCGGCGGTATCGCCGGCTGCTCAACTCTGTATCACCTGACGCAGGAAGGTTGGACAGATGTGGTACTCGTCGAGCGCGACGAGCTGACCTCGGGCACCACCTGGCATTCAGCGGCGCAAGTGACCAACTTTGGTATGACACAAACGATGGTTGCGCTGAAGAGCCATTCCATCAAGCTCTACCAGGAGCTGGCCGATGATCCGGACTATCCAATCAACTATCATCACGGCGATGGCGGTATCCGCCTGGCCAATTCGCAAACAACCATGGACGGCTACCGGCATTTTGCCAGCATGGCCAAGGCGATGGGCGTGGACTACGAAATTCTTGACGCGGAAGAGTGCGCGCGGCGCCATCCTCTGATTACCACCGATAATCTGCTAGGTGGCCTGTGGGATTCGATGGATGGTGATATCGATCCAGCACAGCTTTGTCAGGCGCTGGCGCGTCGTGCCCGAAAGGCCGGAGCGGAAGTCTATCGCAACACACCGGTAACCAGGCTAACGCAGCACAAGGACGATAGCTGGACGGTCCACACAGAACATGGCGACATAGACTGCGAGATCGTGGTAAACGCTTGTGGCTATCGTGTCAATGAGGTGGGGGCCATGATGGGTGTTCATCATCCGGTCATGTCCATGGAGCATCAGTATTTTCTGACTGAAACCATCCCCGAGATTGAAGCACTGGATCATCGAGTGCCACTGTTGCGTTGTCCAATTGATGACTTTTATTCTCGTCAGGAAAAGAATGGCCTGTTGATCGGATTCTATGAGCAGGATTGCCGCACCTGGGGTATGGAAGGTATCGATCCGCACTTTGTCAACGCCCTTTGCCCGGAAGATACCGATCGAGTTCTGCCGGTACTTGAGAACGTTTTCAAGCGCATGCCGGTTATCGAGGAGGCGGGCATACACACCATCATCAACGGTCCCATTACGTACACCATCGATGGTGCTCCATTGGTTGGTCCAATTCCGGGCAAGCGCAATGCATTCTGCATCATAGGCCTGCGGGCAGGGCTAGGTGAAGGTGGCGGACATGGCTGGCTGCTGGCGCAGCAGATCGTTCATGGCGAGGCACAATACGATACCTGGGTCATCGATCCGCGGCGCTTTACCACACATACCAATGTAGAACTGTGTGCCCTGAAGGCGATAGAGGACTACCAGAACGAATTCCGTTTTCACCTGCCGCATGAGCACCGGCCAGCAGGTCGTCCGATGAAAACGACACCACTAACGCCGATACTGGCAGCTGAACAGGCGGAGTTTGGTGTGGTCAACGGGTGGGAGCGAGTCGCCTATTTCAAACCGACGGCAGATTTTGTTGAAACGCATGGGTATCATTTCAACGAGACGTTTGATGTGGTCGGTGCTGAGGTCAATGCCGTGCAGACGGCCGTTGGAATGACGGAGGTCAACGGCTTCAATCGCTTCGAGATTACGGGGCCCGGGGCCATGGACTGGCTGGACGCGATGACGTGCAGCACGATCAGGAAAAAAACCGGCAAGGTGTCGTTGACCTATTTGTTGAATCAAAAAGGCAACATCAAGTGTGAAGCCACACTCGCCACTCTGGACGACAAGACGATCTGGTATGGCTCTGCGGCTGCGGCTGAGTTTCACGACAAGGACTGGCTGGAGCGACACTTGCCCGACGATGGTTCGGTCGGTATTCGATCCTTGACGAATGATTACACCATCCTGGTGTTGGCAGGGCCCAAGGCCCGCGACGTGATGTCGGCGGTCTCGCGTGAAGACTGGTCACCACAGGCATTCCCCTGGCTCTCGGTTCGCCGTGCGTTCATCGGCATCGCTCCTGCCGTGGTCATGTCGGTGAGTTTTTCCGGCGAGCTGGCCTACGAGATTCATGTGCCCAACGCGAACCTGTATGCGGCGTGGCTGGCGCTGCGACAGGCGGGAGATCCGCTGGGATTACGACTGTTCGGTTCGCACGCGGTTGAATCCATGCGGCTTGAAAAGGGCTATCGACACTGGAAAGCGGATCTGATTACCGAATTCAATCCGTTTGAATCGGACCTCGGCCGCTTCGTCAATAGCGACAAGCAAGACTTTATTGGCAAACAGAGTCTCGAGGCCGCCTCACATGAACGTCGCTTTGTTACGCTGGTGCTTGACTGCACGCACGCACCGGCCCAGCCTGGCGACAGCATGATTGCCGACGACCAGGTGGTCGGCACGGTAACATCGGCTGGATGGGGCTACCGGGTGGGCAAGAACATCGCCATGGGATTCGTGGATGCCGCGTTCACTGAAGAGGGGTGTCGATTGCAGGTAGAAGTCATTGGTCAGGCCGTGGATGCCTGTGTGGTAGACCCTTGTCTCTATGATGCGGAATACAGCAAGGTTCGCTCTTAAGAGTTCGGTACCGCCCATCCCCTGGGGTTCCTGTACAAACCACCAGCCAATCACAAAATTTACACAATCTCCCCGGTAGCCCTACGGTACAATTGGGCGACCGCTAAACGGACACAGCGGCTATTCAAACGAGGAGAGAAAACATGGCACGTGGTGTAAACAAAGTCATTCTGGTAGGTAACCTGGGCGCTGATCCGGAAGTGCGGTATATGCCCAGCGGAGGTGCGGTTGCCACCATCAGTATTGCAACATCAGAACAATGGACGGACAAAACCTCTGGCCAGAAACAGGAACGCACCGAGTGGCATCGCGTCACGCTGTTTAACCGGATGGGTGAGATTGCGGGTGAATACCTGAAAAAAGGCTCCCAGGTGTACATTGAAGGCTCGATCCGTACGGACAAGTATCAGGACAAGAATACCGGCGAGGATCGCTATTCCACGCAAATTATCGCCCGGGACATGCAGCTGCTTGGCGGACGTCAGGATGGTGGTACCGGCGGTGGCGACTTCAATCAGGCACCTCGCAGCGCACCAGCCCAGCAGCAGCCAGCGCCTGCCGCACAACAATCGCCCATGCCCGTTGCAGCCGGGGCAGAATTCGACGACGATATTCCGTTCTAGGGAGTTATACGTTTCGGGGGCTGCAGCGCAGTTCGGCGGCCCGGATCGCCCTCATGCTTCGGCACCCTAACCCTCGATCTGCAGCTTTGATTCGAGCCCCCGATTCCAAGTCTCCGACCGAACTATCCCGATCAGAGGTTATCTCAAGGTTTGGTCGACCCTGCTGGCGTGTCTATC
>CALLPU010000038.1 GCA_938016235.1 uncultured Granulosicoccus sp.
AGGTAGAGTCGGCCGGCGTTTCAGGTATCAATGGTGTGGAGTGGGATGCTGTGGAATTACCGAGCCAGTTTCTGGAGAACTGGTGTTGGGAAAGAGAATCAATCGACATGATCAGCGGGCACTACCAGACCGGTGAGCCACTGCCTGATGAACTGCTGCAGAAGATGCGCAACGCGCGCAATTTTCAATCTGCCATGCAGCTGGTGCGGCAGTTGGAATTCTCCTTGTTTGACATGCAGTTGCATCTGGATTCCACCGCCGAGGCTGCAGCTGATGTACAAGCCATACTCGATGATGTTCGTCAGCGTGTTTCGGTAGTCCCGACGGCCGAATTCAATCGGTTTCAGCATAGTTTTTCACACATCTTTGCTGGTGGTTACAGCGCGGGTTATTTCAGCTACAAATGGGCTGAGGTCCTGTCTGCAGATGCGTTTTCACGATTTGAGAAAGAGGGAATATTCAATCCAGAAACCGGAAAATCGTTTCTCGAAAATGTTCTGGAAGTGGGCGGTTCTCGCGATGCCATGAGCTCGTTTACTGCCTTCAGGGGTAGGGAACCCAAGGTGGACGCCCTGTTAAGGCACACTGGCCTGGCAGCGTAAAGAACACGTTATGAAATACCGCGATTTGCGTGACTTTCTGGCAGGCCTGGAAGCGCGCGGTGAACTGAAGCGCATCAGCACGGCTGTCGATCCGAACCTTGAAATCACCGAAGTGTGTGATCGTACGTTGCGCAGCAAAGGGCCCGCGCTGCTGTTCGAAAATCCCACCGGATCAGACATACCCCTGTTGGGTAATCTGTTCGGCACACCAGAGCGGGTGGCGTATGGCATGGGTGAAGACTCCGTAGAAGCGCTTCGCGAGGTGGGTAAATTATTGGCGTTTTTGAAAGAGCCCGATCCGCCCAAGGGCATCAAGGAAGCGTGGAATACACTCCCTGTTTTCAAGAAAGTGCTGGATATGGCGCCGAAAACCACGCGCTCGCCCGCTTGTCAGCAACAAGAGTGGGATACGGTTGATTTATCGCGTCTGCCTGTACAGACCTGCTGGCCGGGAGACGCCGGGCCATTGATCACGTGGGGCCTGGTAATCACTCGCGGTCCGCACAAGAAACGACAGAATATGGGCATCTATCGTCAACAGGTGATTGGGCCCAACAAGACCATCATGCGTTGGTTGAGTCACCGGGGTGGTGCACTCGATTTCCGCGAGTGGCAACAGACTCATCCGGGCGAGCCTTTTCCGGTGGCCGTGGTGCTGGGAGCAGATCCGGCCACGATACTGGGAGCGGTTACACCGGTGCCCGACACATTGTCAGAGCATGCCTTTGCCGGGCTACTGCGTGGGGAGAGGACGTTGCTGGCCAAGGCCATGTTGTCTGACCTGCAGGTACCGGCATCTGCCGAATTTGTACTCGAAGGGTATCTGTACCCGGGTGAGACAGCGCCTGAAGGGCCGTTTGGTGATCACACTGGGTACTACAACGAGGTAGATGAATTTCCGGTCTTCACGATAGAGAAGGTCACTCATCGCACAGACCCGATCTACCATTCAACGTATACCGGACGCCCGCCCGATGAGCCAGCCATACTCGGTGTCGCATTGAACGAGGTTTTCGTACCGATACTGCAGAAACAGTTTCCCGAAATAGTCGATTTCTACCTGCCTCCTGAAGGGTGTTCTTATCGTATGGCGGTGGTGAGCATGAAAAAGCAGTACCCCGGCCACGCAAAGCGGGTGATGCTCGGCGTATGGTCGTTTTTACGCCAATTCATGTACACCAAATTCGTGATTGTTGTCGATGATGATGTTGACGCCCGGTCGTGGGAGGATGTGATTTGGGCCATCACAACGCGCATGGATCCCGCTCGTGACACAACGTTGATCGAAAATACACCCATAGATTATCTGGATTTTGCCTCGCCGGTGTCGGGCCTGGGGTCGAAAATGGGCATGGATGCGACCAACAAACTCCCCGGTGAGACAAATCGGGAATGGGGTGAACCCATCCAGATGAGTGATTCGGTCAAGCAGCGTGTGGATGAACTCTGGTCGAGCCTCGGTTTATAAATTTTTACTCGCCACCAACTATCCGGGTGTCGTACCATGGGCTCAGACGAGCAGGCGAAGGGTGATCATGGAAGTTCTGGCAGGTTGGGTGCAGCAGCGGCAATCTGGTATCGGCTTCGATGAGCTCAGCTCAATGGTGTCCGAACTCATGGCGGTTTTCGAACGCCAGAGTTCATTGAGTGGTACTCAGGGCATGCCGTGGACGCCCGACTGGGTATCGCCAACATCCCGCACCCGGGTGATTCGACACGGTAGCAGCGAGTCTCTGCACAGTGTATTGATGCAAACCCCAGACACCATCTCTGCGGAGTATGAAGTGTTGTACCGGGGTGCACGAGTTTTCGGCTGGTGTGATTACCTATGGCCACAGCTGCGACAGGAAAGCCGCGATCTTCACGCCGGCAAATACTATCTTCCGCAGGACTGCCTGGATG
>CALLPU010000039.1 GCA_938016235.1 uncultured Granulosicoccus sp.
CAGCATTTGTGGATCGCGCAGATCGCGCCGGTGGCGTGGTTGTCAAACGCAAAGCCCGCATATTCAAAGTGATCAAGTCGCCGGTAGACACCGAAGAAAAACTACCCGACATCATGCAGCAACTGCTCGGCTATGAATTCTTCAAAGTGGAAGACGGTGTACCCGTGGAAATGGATGAAGTGTATGGCGAGCGTTACGGTCAGGACTTCAGCAGAATGTTGAACAAACTCGCCTTTGAAGTGGCGGTACTGCTTAACGACATGCAGAGCGACGACGAACCCTCGCAAACCGATCCGTCATCCACGAAACCGGTGATTTACCTGGCCGAGTGCAGTTTCGACATGCGCCAATACCGAGAAGTGCTGGATGCAGAACTACGGCGTCTGGGCTACACCGTTTTGCCCAACGCACAATTGCCACGAACGGAAAGCAATTATGTCAACGAGGTGGACGCCCTGCTCAACCAAAGTCAATTGTCCATTCACTTTGTCGGTGAAAAGTACGGCGTCGTACCCGATGGGCCCAGTGATAAATCCACAGCGGTTCTGCAAAACGAAGTCGCCGTCAAACATAGCCAGTCGCAGGGGCTGAGTCGTGTTATCTGGATTCCCGAAGGCTGCGAGTCGGAACAGATGCGTCAGCAAAATTTCATAGAATCATTGCAATCCGACCCGGCCGCTCAGAAAGGCGCAGAACTTATTGTTGGGTCATTCGAAGACTTGCGAAGCGCAACTGAAGCTGCAATCGGTCATATCGAGCGAGAGCGCGAACGGCTACGAGAAGGCGGGCAAAAAGAGGCTGCGGACAACGAGCCTGACGGGCAGCAAAAACAGCTTTACATGATCTGCACAGAACAGGATCGCAAGGCCACCGTACCGATTCGAAAAATCTGTCGCGATAATGGATTGAGCGTATCGATGCCGGCATTCAAGGGCGATGCAGCAGAAATACGGTCGGTCAATCAGCACCTGCTGGAAACAGCCGACATCATCATGGTGTATTACGGTGCCGGCGATGAAGCCTGGAAGCGATCAGTGGATACGGAAATTCGCAAGCTTCGCGGCTATAGCAGCCAGGCAGGCATGACCCAATGCTTCACCTATCTTGCCGCACCCGATGCCTGCGACAAACAGGACCTGGTCGATATGGAAGAGATCAACCTCATTGATGCGCTGGACGGTGACGATGCTCAGGCCATGAACGGATGGCTGAAAGGCATCACAAACGAGGTGGCCGACGCATGAGCTCGGTCATGAACAACGTCTCGGTGGCATTCCCGTTTCCGGGTCTGAGACCTTTCCAGGAAGGTGAGGAACACTTGTTTTTCGGTCGCGAATGCCAGACCGACACCATGATAGACAAACTCGCCAAGACACGTTTTCTGGCGGTTATCGGATCTTCTGGAAGTGGCAAATCGTCACTGGTCAACTGTGGGCTTTGCCTGGGGCTGCACAGCGGCCTCATGCCACAGGCCGGCACAGCCTGGCGCATAGCCTCATGCCGCCCCGGTAAAAATCCGATCCGTTCTCTGGCTCAAGCATTGGCTGAGGATGGCGTGCTGTTCAGCGATTATCCCACCACGGGCATGGCACTGGCAGACATGATCGACACCAATCTGCGTATGAGCAAATTGGGCATCGTGGATGTGCTGGAGCAGTCCCGGCAAGCAGACACCACCAATCTGTTGATCGTGATTGATCAGTTTGAAGAGCTGTTTCGATTTGCAACATCAAACGTACTGGCCGATGGCAAGGTGCAGACGGTCAGTCAGGATGCCAGGGCCTTCATCAAGTTATTACTCACAGCGATGGAGCAACAACGGCACCCAGTTTATGTGGTGCTAACGATGCGCTCAGAATTTCTCGGTGACTGCACCCAGTTTGAAGGTCTGACAGAGGCCATCAATGAAGGCCAGTACCTGGTGCCGCGCATGACACGCGAGCAGCGCAAATTGGCTATTGCCGGGCCGATAGGTGTTGCCGGTGCCAGTATTGATAACGTGCTGTTAACCAGGCTGGTGAACGATCTGGGTGACAATCCCGATCAACTTTCCATCCTTCAGCATGCATTGAGCCGAATCTGGGCTCACTGGCGAAAGCAACAGGACGCCCATGCGCCACTGGGGCTGGAAAACTACAAGGCAGTAGGCCGCATGGAAAACGCCTTGGACAATCACGCCGAAAAGGCCTTTCGGGAACTGGTGAGTCCGAGGCAACAACGTGTTGCGGAAAAACTGTTCAAGGCACTCACCGACAAGACAACGCACACGGCAGGAATTCGCAGGCCAACAACGCTTTCCACTCTGTGTGAGTTGACAGACTGTGAAGAGAAAGAATTGATTACCGTGATCGATGCCTTCAGAAAGCCGAGCCGCTCATTTCTGATGCCGCGAATCGATGAACCACTCTCTTCAGACAGTATCATCGATATCTCACACGAAAGCCTCATGCGCATGTGGCGCAGACTGATCCAGTGGTCCGATGATGAAGCGGACTCAGCGCGCATGTATCTCAGATTGGCCTCTACCGCAGCTCTTCATGCTGAGAACAAGGCCGGTCTGTGGCGCGACCCCGATCTGCAACTGGCGCTCGATTGGCGTAATCACAACGAACCTAATGCTGCGTGGGCGTCACACATTGCACCGGGTTTTGATCAGGCCATGCAGTTCCTTGACAACAGCCGCGCCCTGGCTGATGAGGAGAAGGAAGCGAAACTAAAGGTTGTCCAGCAGGAAAGAGAGCTTACGCATTCAAGAGAATTGGCCGCAGAAACGGAACAGCGCATGCTCGCGGAGCGAGATGCAGCCAACAGACAGAAACGATTTCTGGCTTCGATAATCGTTGGGCTGGTAGGGGTGATGTCCTTTGGCTGGGCGTTTTATACCGAGTGGCGGGAAGTGGCTGAAATCAACCAGACCCTTGAGGACAAAGACTCGGAAGTGAACTCAACCCGTCAAAAGCTCAATGCGATAGAAAAAGAAGTAGCCGAAACCAACAAAACGCTCGAGGAGAAGACTGAATTACTGACAAACACTCAGAAGAAAGTAGAAGGTCTAACCAAGGGAGTTGCCTACATATCCGAACACTTGAACAAGATTGACCCTACCCCAGCTTCAGACAACCCCACACGTCAAGAACAGAACTCTGAAGCAGTCACCGGACAATGAAAGCCAGACGTTGACGTGTATGCTTAAGTCTTGTCTTATTTACCTGACTGACTCTCAATGCAGCTGAAACGTTACCGAAAACGAGAATCTCAAGCCGTTACAGCCGTTCAGCTGGCGCTGGACACACCCGGTTTTACCTACCGTAAATGGGGCTCGAGTCAACAGTGCAAAGCACAGGACTGGCTGGTTGATAACGATGGCGATTGCT
>CALLPU010000040.1 GCA_938016235.1 uncultured Granulosicoccus sp.
ATCGTGACATTGCCATTGACTGGTTAGCGCAGTTTGATGATGGCTCACCTACAACCCCCGGGCCTTTTCCAGACTAAATCCACAGGAGGCTTACCCACAACAAACAATTAATCAGTATCAGTAATTCATACCGAACTTTGCAGTTAGACCTTCAGCAGACCGCCAGGCAAGCACGGCTTTACAGACTGAATTCATCAATCGCGTTCATTGAGTGACGCCTGATCGATTCCGTCGAGTGTCCAGCGTGGTCTATTCATCAGGTACCACTACGATCGGAGTCAGTGAATGGATAATGAGTTAGGTGCACTTGGCATCATATTTACCGAGTTTTATTACTGGGTAACGGTTGTCTTCATGTTTTTGATACATGTGGGCTTTTGTATGTATGAGGTGGGGGCCACCCGCCAGAAGAACCACATGCACACACTAATGAAAAACACCATGATCATTCCTCTGGTCACGGTTTCATTCTACTTTTTCGGCTGGTGGATCTACTTTGCCTTTCCAAATGGTCCGTGGATTATCGGTGATCTGCTGGCAGCACCGTTTGCCACTGCCAACAGCGAATTGATGGGAACCCATCTTGGCGGCCCTCCCGTTCAGGGCGCGTTAACACCGGATGACACGGCTTTCTGGGCGCGCATCAACGGGGTTTTCTGGGCAGCATTCCTGCTGTTTTCATGGACAGCAGCGTCGATTGTTTCTGGCGCCGTTATTGAGCGAATTCGTTCCAGCGCGTTCTGGATACTCGCTGTGCTTATCGGCTCTGTATTCTGGATTATCGATGCAAGCTGGGGATGGCATCCTGACGGCTGGATGGTGCAGAAGCTCGGTTACCACGATGCCTATGCGTCTGGTGTTATCCACGCGGTAGCGGGCGGTTTTGCATTGGGTGTTCTGATACCCCTTGGAGCGCGTATCGGTAAATTTGCCAAAGACGGTACGCCGCGCAATATCGGTCCTCGTAATCCCTGGCTGGTCACGGTGGGTCTGTTTCTGATCTATACCGGCTTCTGGGGCTTCTACGCAGCCTGCAACGTGCCGATGATTGATGTTCAACAAGGTGAAGGGGTTGTATTTTCCGCGACGAATATTTATCTGGGGCCCACCACACTATCAGCGATAACGCTGAACTTCCTGATGTCGCTGGCTGGCGGCATGATGGCCGCCTATCTGGTGTCCAAGGGTGACGCATTCTGGACATACTCGGGTGGTCTGGCAGGCATTATCGGTGCTTCTGCCGGTAACGATCTGTACCACCCCATCCAGTCCATGTTCATTGCCGCCGTAGTCGTTGTGATTGTCTACAAGCTGCACTATTTCGTGGAGCGAAAGTTCAAGGTGGACGACGCTGTCGGGGCAGTTGCCGTACACGGATACGCAGGGTTTCTCGGAGTCGTTATCTGCGGCTTCATGCTGTGGGGCTATCCGGCCTCACCCAACCCCGACTACGCCACAATCAACCCGTTGGGTAACTTCATCGGCGCTGTGATCATGTTCTTTGTCCTCGGATTTCTACCGGGCTTTATCTTTGCCAATATCCTCAAAGCCATGGGCATACTGCGTGTTCCACCCGAAGTGGAAATCGCCGGCCTCGACGTATCCACCACCATCCAGCAAGAATTTGAGGAAGCTGCGATGGTTGAGGCGGAACGCGAAGTGGTACTTGCCACCTACACGAAAGGTAACTGATCATGTCAACTGGAAACGTAGAAAACTGGACAGGCAACATCGCAGAGATCGGTGCAGCCTACCCTTTCGTTGGAATAGAAACACCTCTGATGATTGCCGGTATCGTCTTCTGGATCTACTGGCACATCAGCCAGCTTCGATCTGAGAGCCGGGAGCTGGACGAGGAAGTTAGGCGACACGGTAATGCTGAGTCGTTGAACAAGGTGCTTAACGACACCGATCCCAACAAGCGTTAGGTTGGGTTCACATCCTGCCAGTACGTTAGCGGGATGAAGCGATGTAAAAAAGGGATCGGGTTCGGTCCCTTTTTTATTGTCTACTACAAATTCCCGCTAATACGGGAGGCTACGGCTCCAGTTCACGAGAACTCAATTCGATAGGCACCATGACCTCAGGCTCAAGAACGTTCACTCCCGGGAGCGCACTGACCAGCTCAGCCGCGGACTGCGCCAGATGGGGAAAGGTTCTGTAATGACACGGAATCACCGTACTGAAATCAAAGTATCGTTGTGCGGCATACGCCGCCCGTTTCATATCCATGGTGTAGTGGCCTCCGGCGCACAGAATACCAATATCCGGTTTGTGCAGATCACCCATCCAGGCCATGTCTGCCATGATGTCGGTATCGCCTGACACATAAACAACATGTCCTTCTGCAGCAATCATGAACCCGCAGGCACACCCCACGTTGACAGGTGGGTTCTCACTATCGATAGACGAAGAGTGAGAGGCTGCGACGAGCGTTATGGATACATCGCCAACGGTAATGGTTCCACCCACACCCATGCCGATACTCATCACGCCAAAGTTCAACTCTATCCACTGCGCCAGCTCGTGCACAGCTATTACCGGTATCCATAACTCATGCGCCAACTGCGGAGCTTCGGACGCATGATCTGCATGACCGTGTGTGAGCAGTATGTGTGTGGCACCCACCACTGCCTCGTGTTTTCGTTCCTCGGGAAACAGCGGATTATCGGCAAGCCAGGGGTCTATCAACAACACTTGCTCGCCGGTCTCTATACGAAAACTTGCATGACCCAGCCAGGTTATACGCATCATGCGCCTCATGATCGAATCGGAAAGGTGCTTCCACGGCTAGGCTAACAAAGCCCAAAACCAAACA
>CALLPU010000041.1 GCA_938016235.1 uncultured Granulosicoccus sp.
AAATATCCCGAACCCGTCGGCGTATCGTGATGCCATCTGGTTTTACCTCAACGAAGACGCATTATTGATCGCCAGTCAATCGAGCTACTACTAGCGCATTCCCAAGCCATTCGTTCCTCAAATTGTATGACCCGATTGGCATATCGGTTTGCATGTTCTTGATGGCAGAAGAAAATCGACGTAGGGTGCCGCGGAGGAGTCCGAATTCGCCAGGGATTGGTGTTATCCATGAGTCGCAAAACCATTTGCCGTTCTATAGGAATGGCTACCATTTGCCTGCAGTGTGTGGCTTATCTGATCATACCTGTCGCGGCAAACAGCCAGTCTTGCCCGGTATCGATTTCCAGCGGCCAACCAGCCTGTGACGAGTCCCGGGATGTAGGCAGTAACGCGCCAGACCCAACCAGATCACACCATGTCGGGAACCCGGTGGATGTTGTTTCGGGCAACAAGTATCAAAGCGAACAAGATGTACGTCTGGGTGGGTCTGCGCTCTCACTAGTGAGGCATTACAACAGCCTGAACTCGGCGACCAATGTAGGGTTAGGTAACGGGTGGCGGCATACTTACTCTGTAGCACTCATAGCCAATGGCAATAACGTTCGCCAAGTCATACAATCAGATGGGCGTCTTATAGAATTCAGGTTCAACGGATCGGTATTTCAGTCATTAAACGATGAAGACGGGTATGTGCTGAGTCAGTCTGATAAAAGTCATACCTGGCATTTACCAGATGGTCGGGTACTGTCTTTTTACGGCTCCTTCCTCACCAACATTTCGATCGCCGACGGCAGCTCCTTAAGTCTGTACTATAAGCGTTCAAGGCTACACTCTGTCACGGATGAGTTGGGACGTTCCATCGTATTCAGGTACGCTCCCGGAAGTCCGGGCCTGCCTTCGTATGAACCAGCTACGGACGAGCAACCAGCCGGGCACTTGATTGCCATTGTATTACCGGATGGTTCATTGATCGATTATCGCTATGATAATCGACACAACCTTGCTGCAGTGTCGTACCCGAGAGTTGGTGAACGCAAAGATGGCCATGTATATCGATACAAGGATGCGTTGAATTCCGGCTTGTTAACAGAGAGAGCCAATAGCTACGGCAAGACGCTGGCGCGTTGGACTTACAACGATGCCGGACGTGTTGTCAGTTTCCGTAATGGTGCGTACATCCGTGCTGACGGCAGCACAGCAGGCACGCCCGATCTTACGATGTCGTATGCCGCCGGTGATGAAAAAGGTAGTGGGACAACGGTTGTTACTGATCGCGATGGCGCTCAAACGTTTTATCAATGGAAGCTGGATGACAACCATCGTGTCTCGGATGTGGCGCAGCGAGAAACACAACCGTCAGAGGAGCAAGCTGAGATTAACAGGCTTGATGATTCGCAGACCGATGCGATCAACGAGCACCTTCTTCCTCAACAAGTAGACGATATTCTGACTGTGCTGGAGCTCGATGAATTAGGGTATCCACGCAAAATTGATTATTTGCATTCAGGTGAGTCAGAGCCTGACCAGTTGGCCGTCAAATACAATCAGCTGGGTGAGCTCATGGAGGTGAATTGGCAAAGTGGGGTCATTCGTGCGGTAAATGAAGAACGCCGCATCACCAGACAGGAGCTATCTGACTTTGTCAACGCCCGTTGGGAGGTGGGTATTGCAACGCAAGAGCTTCTGGCGGCGATTGCTCAACGGGGTTACATAGAATCATCCGCCAGGATGTTTCTGATGGACTCTACAAAAGCGCTTGAAGTAGGAACGCGTATCAGCGCTGGTGACTTGGCTCCACCTTGGTCTGCACACTCCTCAAGTGCCGTGTCCCCCAGGCGCGGTGTACGATCAAGAGTAACGGGTCACCCCTTCACAGCTGCCTGCTCAGATCCTCTAAAGGACTGCGTGGAGCTATTGAAAGCCAGAGACTATGCTGAGATAGCAGATTGTGCCTATGTTGACTCACTGTGTAATACACGTTTTATTGAGGCAGATTTGGATGAGTTGGGAGTGGATTGGGATGACCTTGTGGATGGGTCATTCAGAGCGGGTATATACTATGACCGTGACCGTGAAGAATATATCGTCACGTTTGCTGGTACGAAATTAGCCAGCATAGACGACTGGTTAAATAATGTTGGGCAGGAGTTAGGTTATAACGCTCGTCAATATAATCGAGCCGTAAAGCTTGCTCGCCAGCTAGCGAGGCGAAACCCAGATGAAACGTTCAAGTTTACAGGTCATTCTCTGGGTGGTGGACTGGCAACTGCTGCCGCAGCTAGTGTGGTTGGTGAAGCACTCGTTTTTAATCCAGCGGCTTTGGTTCAAGAGACGGCAGATAGACATCTCTTTAATTTTAATGATGCTAGAGAAAATACGGAAGTGTTCAGTGTGGCCGGTGACATATTGAAGGAAAAACAAGACACTATCGGTTTCATGAATGCAGTGCCGGGTAATGTTCACGTGCTTAGACGCCCAGCATTCAGCTGGGTACAGGCAAATGTCCGGCAGAACCCGCTGTATGTATACGGTACGAGACTAGGCATTGCACTACACGAAATGAAAGCTGTCTTGCAGTCCTTAAAAGAGGCTATAAAACGTCAAGGTTGCGAGTGAGCCTTTCGTGAAGAATCTCCCAATTGAATGTTGGGTGAAATTATATGGAACAGAATTGTAGTCATGAATAAATTGAGCCATTACTTCTGTGTATTAGCCTTGACGACCTCGCTGCATATTACGAGCGAAGTCTTCGCACAGGAGCAAGGGGAGCAAGTCAGCGCGCTGGATGGCCAACTCAGGGAGGCGCTTAAACAACGTGATTTGGGTCAATTCGAAAAATATCTTACTGAGGGCGCTGACCCCACATTCTTATTCGAGAATCACGAGTACGGTTGGGTATACTGTACAGCTACCGAACAAGGCAGGGAAGATTTCTTGCAACTCATTATTGACAATGGGTTCGACGTCAATCATCGGCAAAATGGGATACATGTGTCTATATCGCTACCGTTAACCTGTGCGGTTTTGTTCGGTAATCTTCGAGCTGTGAAGCTTCTCGTTGCAGCGGGTGCGGACCCTGCAATGAGAATGTGTGCAGCTTGTGATAAAAAGACTGATTCAAGCGTTCTGGATGAAGCGGCGATAATCAATGAGTACAGTATTGCCATCTTCCTTTTAGACAAAGGCAACTATTCTGATGGTCAGATTCAGCATGTTATCAAAGGGCTTGAGATGTTCCCTGTCGACGAATCCAACCCGCGAAATGACCTACGACTAGAATTGGC
>CALLPU010000042.1 GCA_938016235.1 uncultured Granulosicoccus sp.
GTACTTGGTGACGTGCGAATCCACCTCATCACGCACCCGTTCGAAGAAACTGAAGTCCTTGTCCAACTTGCCCAGCTTGGTGGTCAGGCTGCAAATGGAGCTTGATATATCACCGACCACATTGTGTTGTGGAAAATACACATCATCTATGGTGGCCGGGCTGAAATTGATGTGTATGACCTGCTTGCCACCTTTCTCCATGAAAAAAGGCGGCTTCTCGATCACATCGTGACCCACGTTTATGATCAAGTCGGCACGATCAATTGCACAATGCAGGTAATCATGCTCGGATAGTGCAGCAGTGCCAACGTAACGTACATGGCGTTCATCCACAACGCCCTTGCCCATCTGCGTATTGAAGAAGTAAATCCCAGTCTGATCAATAAAATCTTTCAGTGATTCACTGGTGCGTTTGCGATTGGCACCTGCACCAATCAGCAACAGGGGTAATTTGGCCTGCCGGATCATCTCAACCGCATGATCGATAGCCGGCTCTCCAGCATCGGGTCTACGATGCCCTACCACATCGAAAATATCCGCGCTGGTCTGTTCTTCTGCGATATCTTCGGGCAATTCCAGATAAGCCGCGCCGGGCCTTTCATCCATGGTTATCCGAAAGGCTTCTCGCACCATGGAGGGCACATTGTTGCCATCAACAATCTGTTCAGAGTACTTGGTGACAGGTTTCATCAGGCTGACGACATCCACGATCTGGAATCGTCCCTGTTTGCTTTTGCGAATCGGTTTTTGCCCGCCGAGCATGATCATCGGCATGCCACCTAACTGCGCATAAGCAGCGGCGGTTACAAAGTTGGTAGCACCAGGCCCGAGCGTTGACAGACAAACACCAGGCTCACCAGTCAACCGACCATAGGTTGCGGCCATGAAACCTGCCGCCTGCTCGTGGCGAGTCAGGATCAATTGAATACTGGATCCCTTGAGGGAATCCAGAAAGTCCAGATTCTCCTCACCCGGAATACCGAAGATGTACTTGACGCCTTCATTTTCCAGCGCTTTGACAAACAGATCGGATGTTTTCATACGTTATATCGCCCTCGGTATGGACCGTTCATGAAACAGCACATCCTGATCGTCAGGAACTCACAGGTTCACGTCTAATCCCGGTTGATTTGTCTTTTTTCTTCGATCAAACCCAGCTCCGGCCACTGCTACCAGCGTTCGGCCTGAGCGGAATTCCAGTCATCCTTCCAATCATCCGGTATTGTGTCGGCCGCCAGCAAACAGCCTGGTTCAACACCGGGATACAACTGTGCATAGGTTTTGATGTTCGTACCCTGAACACGATGATTGATGTGCTTCGGTTCCAGCTGGTCGAGACTGTCCAGACCCGCCGCGGCCAGCAACTCTGCCAGGTTTTCTATTGTGGCTCGATGGAAATTTGCAACCCGTGTCGCCTTGTCACTGACCACCAACCCCTCGGCACGCGCAGGATTCTGCGTGGCGATACCGGTAGGGCAATGGTCTGTATTACAACTGCGGGCCTGAATACACCCCAATGCCATCATCATGCCACGCGCCGAGTTGGCGGTGTCCGCACCTAACGCTATGACACGCAACAGATGAAACGCGGACAGGATCTTGCCCGACGCGATGATGCGTGTTTTATCACGCAGCCCGAGCCCGATAAGCGTCTGGTTCACGAAGATCAGCGCATCGCGAAGTGGGGTTCCTACCGAGTTTGTCATCTCCGTGGGTGCAGCACCCGTACCGCCTTCACCACCATCGACCGTAATGAAGTCGGGCATTTTTCCTGTCTGCAACATGGCCTTGGCGATGGCAAAGAACTCATCACGCCTGCCAATGCACAACTTGAAGCCCACCGGTTTACCGCCCGACAACTCGCGTAACTGTTCTACGAATTCGAGTAACTCCAAGGGTGTGGAGAAGGCTGAATGCGACGGCGGTGAGACCACGTCCTTACCCATGGGTACGTGGCGAATTCTGGCAATCTCCTCAGTCAGCTTGGCCGCTGGCAATATGCCGCCGTGCCCGGGCTTGGCGCCCTGGGACAGCTTGATCTCAATCATTTTCACCGCCTCCAGCGAAGCCGATTGCTGAAACAGCTCCGGGTTGAAGTGGCCCTCTTCCGTGCGGCATCCGAAGTAACCTGTGCCGATCTGCCAGACGATATCGCCACCGGCCTCCAGATGATAGGGGCTTAAGCTTCCTTCCCCGGTATTGTGCGAAAACCCCCCGATGCTGGCCCCCTTGTTCAAGGCGCGAATGGCATTACCGCTCAATGAACCAAAACTCATGGCGGAGATGTTCAACGGCGAGGCGTTATAAGGTTGTGCACATCGATCTCTACCAAACAGCACTCTCGGGTTTGTGTCATGAGCATGCTTGGGTACCAGAGAATGGTTGATCCATTCATACCCCGGGCGGTTTACGTCAAAGATGGTACCGAATGGCCGGGTATCACGATCACCCTTGGCTCGCTGGTAAACCAGTGATCGGAATTCGCGCGGAATGGGTGAGCCGCTGGTGTCAGACTCCACGAAATACTGCTGAATTTCCGGCCGCACCGATTCGAGCAAATAACGGAACCGCCCGAAGAAAGGATACAGTCGCCGTATGGTGTGCTTCTTCTGCATCATGTCGATGATGCCGATAACAATGACCGGTAACACGATGACCATCAGCCACAATGCCGGTGGAAAAAGCAATGCCAGGCCCAGAATCAGCAAGGGCGCACCCATGGCGAAAAACTGGAAGTATTGGCGCATTAACATAACCACGTAACCTCATGCGTTGACTGTTTCATCGGAAGAACCAATACCTGCCCCCACCTACGACCAGTGACAACCGCAGTTGTTCAATCCTGAGCTGTCATGACTCCGGCCGCATGTGCGGGAACAAGACGACATCGCGAATGCTTGGGGCTGCCGTAAGCAGCATGACGAGCCGATCTATACCGATTCCTTCACCGGCCGTGGGAGGCATACCGTACTCCAGTGCCCGAATATAATCGGCATCGTAGTGCATGGCTTCCTCATCACCGGCTTCTTTATCAGCCACCTGCGCCTTGAACCGTTCTGCCTGATCTTCCGCATCGTTCAGCTCGGAAAACCCATTGGCAATCTCACGCCCACCCACAAACAATTCAAATCGGTCAGTGACAAACGGATCGTCATCGTTGCGACGCGACAGGGGTGACACCTCGGTGGGATACAGCGTAATGAACGTTGGATCCATCAACTTCTCTTCCACCGTGGCCTCAAAGATCTCCGTTTGAATCTTGCCCAGACCCCAGATGGGTTTGACGTCAATGTGCAGCGCTTTGGCGATAGCGGTAGCCCCTTCAAGGGTCTGGAGCTGCTCGGCCGTCACCGTATCGTTGTGAGCCAGAATGGAATCGAACAGACTCAACCGTGTAAACGGCTTTTCAAAGTCGTAGTGGCTTTCGCCATTTTCCGACGGGATGCTCAGCGTGCCCACCACATCGCTGGCGAGACCGCGAAATAAAGTCTCAGTAAGATCCATCAAGTCGCGGTAATCAGCGTAGGCCTGATAGAACTCCAGCATGGTGAACTCGGGATTATGCCGCGTGCTCAGCCCTTCATTGCGAAAGTTCCGGTTGATCTCGAATACGCGATCAAAACCACCGACTACCAGCCGCTTGAGATAAAGCTCAGGCGCTATACGAAGAAACAAGTCGATATCCAGCGCATTGTGGTGCGTGACGAAGGGCTTTGCAGCAGCGCCGCCGGGTATCACCTGCATCATGGGTGTTTCAACTTCCAGAAAGTCCCTGTCCATGAAAAACTGCCGGATATAGGCAATGACCTTAGATCGCAACTTGAACGTGTTGCGCGTCTCTTCACTGGTCATCAGATCAACATAACGTTGCCGATACCGTGTTTCCTGATCGCTCAGGCCATGAAACTTTTCGGGTAATGGTCTTAAGGACTTGGTCAGCAGCTCAAGCGACTGGACCTTGATAGACAACTCACCGGTCTTGGTGATAAACATGGTGCCCGCCACACCCAGAATGTCACCCACGTCCAGCTGCTTGAACACCTCATAGTTCTCTTCGCCCAGCGTACCCTGATGAAAAAACAGCTGGATGGATCCACTGACGTCCTGCAGATCGGCAAAACCGGCTTTGCCCATGTTGCGGCGGAACATCATGCGCCCGGCCACACTCACCGCTATTGCCTCGGCAGCCAGAGCGTCCTTGTCTTTTTCGGCATGCTCTGTGTGCAATGCCGCAGCCTGATGTGTGGGCCGAAAGGCGTTCGGAAACGCATTGCCGGCATCGCGCTGCAATGCAAGCTTGGCACGTCGCTGCTGAATCAGCTGATTGTCGTCGTCAGTCATGGGGTAATTACATTCTATCGGGTCGGCAGAAAAGAGCCGGGAGCGGGAGAGTGAACTACAGGCCGGCTTTCAGGCTTTCGGTCAAAAAGGCTGTGATGTCTCCGTCCAGCACAGCTTGTGTATTGCTCGTCTCAAGACTGGTGCGCAGGTCCTTGATGCGTGATTGATCCAGCACGTAAGAGCGGATCTGGCTTCCCCAGCCAATATCCGATTTGCCTTCTTCCACCACCTGCTGATCGCCCTGGCGTCGTTGCAGTTCAGCTTCGTACAATTTCGACTTCAACTGCTTCATGGCCGTGGCCTTGTTCTTGTGCTGTGAACGATCATTTTGACACTGCACCACGATCCCGCTGGGCTCATGCGTGATACGCACGGCCGACTCGGTTCGGTTTACGTGCTGACCACCCGCACCACTGGCGCGGTAAACATCAATACGCAAGTCGGCGGGGTTGATATCGATGTCGATGTCATCGTCAACTTCGGGGGAGACGAAAACGGCCGCAAAGGAGGTATGCCGCCGGCTGCCGGAGTCGAACGGACTCTTCCTGACCAACCGGTGTACACCGGTTTCAGTGCGCAACCAGCCAAAGGCATGATCGCCTTCAAACCGGATGGTGGCCGATTTGATTCCGGCAACATCGCCCGGTGAGGCTTCTATCAACTCAGTCTTGAAGCCCTGTTGTTCACCCCAGCGAAGATACATGCGCAGCAGCATTTCTGCCCAGTCCTGCGCCTCTGTGCCGCCACTGCCCGATTGAATATCAAGAAACGCCGGAGACGCATCCGCATCACCGGCAAACATGCGACGGAATTCCAGACCGGCGACGCGTTCTTCAAGCGTGGCAAGATCGGTTGACACCGCTTCCACGGTATCCTCGTCGTCTTCCTCGCGGGCCATTTCCAGCAGATCTGAAGCATCAACCAGACCGGAGTCCAGTGCTTCTATGACATCAATAGTATCTTGCAGCGATGCCCGTCGTTGTCCGAGCTTTTGCGCTTTTTCGGGATCGTTCCAGACATTGGGGTCTTCCAGCTCGCGCAGAACTTCCTCTAGCTCTTCTTTTTTGCCGTCGTAGTCAAAGATACCCCCGGAGGGAATCGGCGCGCTGCCGAAGGTCCTCGATATGAGTCAGGTAAGGGTTGATTTCAATCATCACAACGCACGCAGTTGGTGTTCGGCGGAATACGGTTCAGTGCGCAAGTCTACCTTAAAGCAGCCTGTTCCAGATGAAGGACCCGCAGTTGTACGGTGCGCCTGTCACGCCAGCTGTTGGCTTCCAAAGAATACACCGCGAGCACGGGCTCACCCGCGAGCGGTTGCAGCGAGCAGTTGAAGGCAATCGCATCAATAACCCTGGCATTGGCGTCGCCAAACGCCTTGAGTGAGAGTTTCAGATGGCCAGTACCCACGCTGCGGTGCTGGATAACATCAAAACGATCAGCAAACACGGGGGCTTCAAAGCGCTGCCCCCAGGGCATGACACGGGCCAGCACATCAGCATGGGCCAGCGTGCGATCTGCCTCGTTCAGTGAACCGTCGGTAACGAACTCGCGCTGAGCGGGTTGTCCGTTGCTCAGCCGCCGAACCTCGTGCTCAAACGCGCGCTTGAAATCAGCGAGCTGTTCTCGCGCCAGCGTAAGCCCGGCTGCCATGGCGTGGCCACCAAATTTTTCAATCATGCCCGGGTGCCGCGCCACAATGGTCTGCAGAACATCCCGGACATGAATGCCCGGGATGGAACGTGCGGAGCCCTTGAGGTGATGCTCCCCGTCGCCCGCCAAGATGACCACGGGTCGATGCAGACTCTCCTTGATACGTCCGGCCAAGATGCCAATGACGCCTTGATGCCAGTCTTCCTGCATCAGACAGACCGTAAACGTGCTGTCATCAACCAGGTTATCTACCGTGACGGCA
>CALLPU010000043.1 GCA_938016235.1 uncultured Granulosicoccus sp.
CAGGACCTGCCTGAACGAGTCATGCAGGCCCAAGATTTCTGATCGGAATCGGCGGAAAAGGCCTTTCCGAAAGACTCTGTACACTCAACAAAACTGGTGTCGGCCACATGCCTTATCAAGTTTACGCATTCTGATTACTGCTTAGGCAAGGACATCGAGTTTGTCCAGCAAACGCTCCGCGCTATCGTTCCAGACGTCCATGCTCACTATTTTGTTGTTCTGAATAACAAAGCGATCGATGTATCGATTTCCCTCAAATGCTTCGCCATCAAGCCATTCCCCATACAAGGTACCCAGGCTGTAAACGACAATACCATTCGGGCTTCTACATTCATCGAAGTGGCCAAGCTTCTTTTTTACCCAGGCATAGCGGCTTTGGTTGAATGCCGTCGGTCCTGATGGATGGTCAAACACTCTGCCACCCGTGAATGTGATGACCACATCATCCGATACGAACGTCGCGGCCAGATCGGGATCTGGCTTCATGGAGGCTTCCAGGTAAAGGCGGACGATTTCAGCCTCTTCGGAAAGTGATTCGAACATGTCGGGTTTGGCGTTCATACGAATTCCGTGGGACACAAGGTGACTAGTGAGTATAAGGATTACGAGAACGATTGCCTGCTGCATCACAGCGCATCGCAGACAAACACTTGCACCGCATAAGTGCAAACTATGCGTTTTCCACTGCTTGATTTACGCTATCTAATTGCTTTTACTACGTATATCAACATGGCATGTGCATTGCGCTCCACACAGACTTATACAGCCCTCAGGAGAACAGCATGTGTAACACCAGCGACCGTCATACAGAAAGAAGGCAGCTGCCCGTCAGTCGGGCATTCGGAACAATGGCCTTGGCAGCGTTCATGTTCTTTGCTGGAAGTGCCAGTGCTCAGGAGAGCATCAAAATCGGGCTTGTAGCCGCGCTCAGTGGTCAGTCCGCAAAATCAGGCGAAGCCATCACTCGCGGACTGACCATCGCCATCGATGAAATCAATGCGCGTGGCGGGGTTTTGGGAAAACCCATAGAACTGATCAGTCGCGATGACGAGAGTAATCCGGGCAAAGGCCTTACCGCGGCACGGGAGCTGGTTCAACGGGAAGGCGTTGCAGCCATCATTGGTGGCCTCGATACACCCGTCTCCTTTGCGATCGTCCCGTTTGCCAACCAGATGAAGGTGCCTTTTGTTGGCCCTTGGGCGGCAGGCACCGGCATCACCTTCAATGGTGCAGAAGAGAATTACATTTTCAGGGTTTCTGCGGTTGATGAATACGTTGACGAGGCCATCACGGAGTATCTGATTACTCGGTATGGTGCCAAAAAGCCCGGCATGATACTGATCAACAATCCTTGGGGTGAATCCAACGAGAAGGGCCTGACCAAGGCACTCGAAAAGCGCAACATGGATCACGCAGGCATTGAAAAATTCGAGTCTACCGATATCGATGTGACTCCACAGTTAACTCGTTTGAAAAACGCCGGCGCTGACTCACTATTCCTGGTTGCTAACGTTGCCCCTTCCGCGCAAGTGGTGAAGTCTCTGGACAGAATGGGATGGGATGTGCCCATCGCCTCTCACTGGGGTCCAGCCGGTGGCAGGTTCACCGAACTTGCCGGGCCCAGCGGAGAGAAGGTGCATTTCATCCAGACCTACAGCTTCACCGGAGAGTTAAATGCCAAAGGCCAAGCTGTGCTTGACGCTCTACAGGAACGATTTCCAGAAATCAAAAGCATTGCTGATGTCACACCCGCTGTCGGTATAGCCAACGCTTATGACGCCATGTTGCTACTGTCTGCAGCCATCGAGAAAGCAGGCTCCACTGACGGCCCGGCTATCCGACAGGCCATGTATGACATTGAGAATATAGAAGGCTTGATCAAGACTTATACTGATCCGTTCAGTCCAGACAATCAGGATGCGCTGGGACCGGAGGATTACATCTTTACCAACTTCGTGAACGGCGAAATACTGCCATTGGACTTCTAGTGATCTATAGCTAACAGGCAGGAAACCTGACATGACGCTATTCACTATGGCTGTGGTGACAGGCCTGGCCTTAGGTAGTATTTACGGGCTGATTGCACTGGGCTTCCAGATCACCTATTCCGTTTCAGGCACAGTCAATTTCGCCCAAGGCAGTGTGGTAATGCTGGGTGCTGTCAGCGGATACATGATCTATCAGGTAAGCGGGGATATGCCATGGATCGCGTATCCGCTCGCTTTGCTCGTGTGTGGAATCGCCGGTGCTGTCATTGAAGCCGTGCTGGTGCGCCCCTTTGCGAAGCGCGGTAACGAGGGCTGGTTGATGGCGACCGTTGCAGGTGGCATCCTGCTGGACAACACAGCACTATTTACGTTTGGAAACGAGCCTCGTACTTTCCCTTCATCGCTGGTTAACGACACAGTACAAATTGCTAATGTGGGTTTGTATCCGCTGCAATTGGTGATTCCGCTGGTCACCTTGAGTATCGCCATTATTCTTCACGTGCTCTTCAGACGCACACAGCAGGGCACTGCGTTGCTGGCTGTTGTACAGAATGCAAGCGCCGCCTCATTGATGGGAATCAACACACAGCGAATGATAACCGCCTCTTACGTCCTGTCTGGAATGCTGGCAGGCCTGGCCGGCTTGTTAATAGCACCACTGGCTTCTGTCCACTCAGAGATGGGCGTTTTGTTTGGCTTGAAGGCGTTCGCAGTTGCGATCCTGGGTGGAATGACCTCAGCGTCTGGAATCATGGTTGCCGGACTCATTTACGGCATCACGGAAGCGCTTGTTACCAGCTACTTCGGTTCGTCATTTACGTCTATTGTCGTGTTTGCGGCCGTTATTGCCATACTGGTGTTAAAACCCAATGGCCTGTTTGGACGTTCGGGGGTAAACAAGGTATGACCCAACACCATAGGGCGCCCCTCCTCTCCTCTCCCAACGTGCAGGTACCTGTTTTATTAGGTAGCTTGTTGCTTGGTGCTATCGCTCTGGCGTTGGCCGCAAGTTCCGGATATACGCATTTTGTCATCTCACTGGTTGCGATCAGCACCATAACCGGTGTGGGTCTGAATATTCTCTACGGCCTAACCGGCATGATTTCATTTGGACACATTGCGTTTCAAGCCATAGGCGCCTATACGTGCGCCATCCTGATGCTCAACGATGCCAGCTTCCTTATTGCTCTGTTGGTGTCTGCCGCACTGACTGGTTTGGCCGGACTACTATTAGCGCTTCCGGCAGTGCGTGTTGCCGGGCCTTTTCTTGCCATGGTCACCATCGCGTTTTTCTTTGTTATCGAACACGGAATCATTGAATGGCGAAGTCTGACAGGCGGACAAAATGGTCTTTTCGGTTTTCCACCTGTTTCCATAGCCGGTTATACCTTGTCGGAGCGTGATCTATCGATTTTCGCGTCATGCTGTGCATTTCTTTCTCTGTTCGCATTCCACCGAATCTCCCGAAGCGGCTGGGGACTTGCCATGAAAGGCGTTCGGGATGCGGAAATCGCCTCAAGTTCCCTGGGCTTGAACACGCGGAATGTAAAGATAATGGCGTTTGGGTTATCCGCGGTATTCGCGGGAATTGCGGGGGCTATCTACACCCCTCTTATCATGTTCATAGCCCCAAGTAATTTTCCGTTTTCCGATTCCATATTGGCGCTTTTCGCCGTTATTCTCGGTGGTACCGGCGCTACACTCGGGCCACTACTTGGCTCGTTTGTTACCGTGATGCTTCCCGAGCTGTTGTCCGAGCTGGCGCAATATCGCCTGCTGTTTTTCGGGGCACTGATGTTGGCGGTCCTGTTAATAGCCCCCAGCGGAGTGTCAGGGCTACTGGCCCGCCTTCTTCCAAAAAGCCTACCTGTTTTTGACGAACCCGACGCAGATACAGCCTCGCGCTGGTTGTCGAATGCCGTGGCAGCTCAGGACCTGACCGTAAAACAAGTCTGTATTGCTTTCGGAGGTCTGCAAGCTGTTGACAACGTCAGCTTCGTTGCCAGATCCGGAAAGATACTGAGTGTCATCGGACCGAATGGCGCTGGAAAAACCACGGTATTGAATATGGTCAGTGGCTTCTACAAGCCTGACACTGGCGAGGTTTGCATACAAGGCTGCGACATTGCCGGCCAACCCGCTCACAGCGTGAGTCAGCGCGGCATAGCTCGTACATACCAGACGACACGCCTGTACGAAAAACTGACCGTGCTGGAAAACGTGTTCTCTGGACTGCAGCACGGCAAACTGGGCAAGCCGTTTGAATCCCTGGATACCCAATCAAGAACTCAACTGGCTATCGGACTGTTGCGCTACTCTGGCTACCGTGGGAACCCAGACGTACTCGCCGGAAGCCTTCCACACGTGGATCGGCGGTTTGTGGAAATAGCTCGTGCGCTTGCGACGGCTCCCAGCGTGCTGTTGCTGGACGAGCCTGCCGCCGGGCTAATGCGCGCCGACAAGGAACAACTTGCCCATACGTTAAAAGATATTGCATCGCTGGGAATCAGCGTGTTGCTGGTAGAACATGACATGACGCTGGTCATGGGTATTTCCGACGATATTCTTGTACTGGATGCCGGAAAACCTATCGCGTTCGGCGTACCAGAGGCGGTGCGCCAAAACCCGCAGGTACTGGCAGCCTACCTTGGTAACGCCGACTTCTCCGCCCCAGCACGAGCCACGACACTACCAACAGATGCCGAAACGCTCATGAGCATCAGGCATCTATCGGCGGGTTACGGTGCGGCGCCAGTGTTGCACAAGGTGTCATTTGACATTTTGCAGGGAGAGCTGATTGCCATTCTCGGTGCTAACGGTGCGGGAAAATCCACTCTGATGTCCACACTGTCCGGAATGCTCCGCATCAGTTCTGGTGAAATCATCCTTAAAAACCAACCTGTTCAAAATCTACCCGCGCACGACATGGTTGCTCACGGATTGGTGCTGGTACCCGAAGGCCGCCAGGTGTTTCCTGAACTCAGCGTTCTGCAGAATATCAAGCTGGGCGCTTACAAACGAAAAGACTCGGTAGCACAAGCAGAATTAGAGGGAATTCTGAATCGCTTTCCACGTCTGAAAGATCGCTTGCATAATCGGGCAGGATTGTTAAGTGGCGGCGAACAGCAGATGCTGGCTATTGCCAGGGGACTGATGGCCAAACCTGATATTCTCCTGCTTGACGAACCTTCTCTGGGGCTTGCGCCATCAATGGTGGCCGAACTGTATTTGATACTTGCAAGGCTTCGGGATGATGGAGTAACCATCTTGTTGGTTGACCAGGTTGCAACACTTGCCCTGGATATTGCTGATCGTGCTTACGTTATGGAACAAGGTGCGATCGTGGCACAGGGCAGCAGTGAATCCATTCGTCAGGACAAGATGCTGGCATCGGCCTATCTGGGTGCGGCGTAACATCCCGACGTTAAACCGCTTTTCATAACCCGATCTTTTAACACCATGCCAGACTTTGTATTCAGAAACGCGACACTGATCGGTCACTCAACCACTCTGGATGTCGAGGTTTCTGGTCATTCCATCACTCAAGTGCGTGCCAACATTGTCAATTCAGCGGATGCGACCGAAGTCGATCTGGA
>CALLPU010000044.1 GCA_938016235.1 uncultured Granulosicoccus sp.
CAAACTCGCCAGCGAACATGTCCTGCCGGTTACCGGTACGCGCGAAGGTCTGTTTGCAATCGCTCAATGCGTGCTGAATCGCCAACAGACAAACCGATCGGTTCTCATGCCCAATCCGTTCTATCAGATCTATGAAGGGGCAGCGCTGCTGGCTGGATGCGATCCGGTTTTCTACCCCATCGATGAGCAGGCAGATGCCAATCTGGAGGCTATAACTGACGCACAGTTCGACGATGCGCAGCTGATCTACGTGTGTTCACCAGGCAACCCTACCGGCGCAGTTCTCTCCCAGGCAGCCTTCCAGAACCTGATTGAAAAAGCGCAGCAACACGATTTCATCATCATCAGTGATGAGTGCTACTCGGAAATCTACAGAGAATCCGATGGTGCGCCCTGCGGGCTGCTACAGGCAGCCGAGGCCATGGGTTTGCACACTTTTGATCGTTGCCTCGCGTTTCATAGCCTGTCAAAACGCTCCAACCTTCCAGGCTTACGGTCCGGTTTTGTGGCAGGCGATGCCGATCTGATCAAACGATTTACGCGCTATCGCACCTACCATGGCTGCTCCATGTCGGGTGCTGTTCAGCAGGCCAGCGTGGCGGCCTGGAGCGACGAAACTCACGTGCGCGCTAATCGTGATGCTTACGATGCCAAGTACCGCGCGGTGATCAATACCTTGAAGCCGGTCTTGCCCATGGACATCCCGCCAGCCGGATTCTATCTGTGGCCCGAACTCCCCGTGGATGACCAGCAGTTTACGCAGCGCCTGCTGGCCGAACAGAATGTGCGTGTGGTTCCTGGCAGCTACCTGTCCCGAGCAGAAGGGGCTGAACAGGTGAATCCGGGCGAAAAACGGCTGCGACTGGCTCTGGTGGCACCGCTTGACGACTGCGTGGAAGCCGCCACCCGCATGGCACAGTGTCTTTAACCTGCACGCTGAACTCGAATTGCACAAACTTCTGACATCTACTGAGAATGACAAAACATGAGTGAGCTTGAAAGCATCATCAATGAGGCCTGGGAAAATCGCGCCGACGTATCCACAGCGCAGGCCGACGGTGAAATCGGACAGGCCGTGGAACAGGCCATTGCTCTACTCGACTCCGGCAAGGCCCGCGTTGCCGAGCCGAAGGGTGTTGGCCAGTGGCAAGTGAATGAATGGTTGAAAAAAGCCGTACTGCTATCGTTTCGCCTGCGTGACAATGCGCCGATTGAAGCCGGTGGCTTCACCCGTTTTTACGACAAGGTTCCCGGCAAGTTCACCGACATGAGCGCCAATGAGTTTCAGGAATCGGGTGTGCGGGTTGTGCCCCCTGCCATGGCCCGCAAAGGCAGCTACATCGCACCGAACACCGTATTGATGCCCTCGTATGTAAACATCGGAGCCTATGTCGACTCTGGCACCATGGTAGATACCTGGGCAACCGTGGGCTCGTGCGCACAAATCGGCAAGAATGTTCATCTGTCGGGCGGCGTGGGTATTGGCGGGGTTCTGGAGCCACTACAGGCTTCACCCACCATCATCGAAGACAACTGCTTTGTCGGTGCTCGCTCTGAAGTGGTGGAAGGCGTCATCGTGGAAGCCGGGTCTGTGATCTCGATGGGTGTCTACATCGGCCAGAGCACACGCATCTATGATCGTGAGCGAGACGAAGTCACGTACGGACGTATTCCCGCAGGCTCGGTGGTGGTGTCGGGCAACCTGCCATCAGACAATGGCAAGTACAGCCTCTATTGCGCAGTTATCGTCAAGCGAGTAGACGAGAAAACCCGCAGCAAGGTGGGCATCAATGAATTGCTGCGACTCGCAGACTGACAAGAGAGAAAACACGCATGGCTGACGCGTTGATACTGTATGGCATTCCCAATTGCGACACCGTCAAAAAAGCGCGCAAGTGGCTTGATGCTCACGCGCTCAGCCATGAGTTTCATGATTACAAGAAAAAAGGCATTGACGCCGCTACCTTGAAAATATGGTGCAAGGCGGTAGGTTGGGAGACGCTGGTGAACAAGCGCGGTACCACCTGGCGCAAGCTGGATGAGGCAGATAAGAACAATCTGTCTGAAAAGCGAGCCATTGAGCTGATGATAGACAACACCAGCTTGATAAAGCGCCCGGTTATTCGGGCTAAGGGCCAGTTTCTTGTGGGCTTCGATGAAGCGCAATACCAGAACCTGCTGAGCTAAACACTGCGCAACCGTTTTGCCTCTTCACGCTCTGCCGTGGTTTCAGCCACCTTGTTTCTCAAATACACAGGGGCTGCCTGTTCGGCCGTAAGCATCTTGCCAGCGTTGAACAAGGGGATGGCTAGTGCCAGTAAATCCTCAGCACACGGCCAGGCATCGGCTCTGGTTACTTCTGGTTGCCCATCAGCACCCGCTGGCAGTGTGTCTGGATAGCGTTCAGCACCTGATCCACACCAGACCCACTCTTGCACGGTGTCCAGTTCCGCAATAGCCTCTGGTGGGCAGACAACCTCATCGGTGACAGGCATTGCCAGTCCCGCGTCCCCCACCACAAATGCAGCGTGGTACACCTCGGACATGCGCGCATCCAGGCTCACAGAGACGTGCGTGTCACCGTGCACACGATGAACACCCTGCGCAACCGACTGCAACGTGGATATACCAATCACCCCCAGGTCTGCGCCAAGGGCGATGCCTTGCGTGAGGGCCACACCGATACGAACACCCGTAAAACTGCCGGGGCCACGGCCATACACGACGCAGTCCAGCTGCGCAGGTTGCAAACCAGCATCACTCATCAACGCATCAATCATGGGCAAAACCAGCTTGCCATGTTGTTGAGGGGCGAGCCGGTGGTCCATTTTTATCTGATTATCAATCAACAACCCCACCGAGCAGGCTTCGGTGGATGTTTCTATGGCCAGCAATTTCACACGGCTTCCTCATCACGTAACGCTTCGCGTTCACGTCGGTAAAAGTCCTGCACTTCAGCGACGTCTCGTGTAATGGGCATCGGCGGCAAGCTGGTAATAAAGACTTCGCCATAGTGCCGCGAACGGATACGCGGATCACACAGTACCAGCACCCCCTTGTCAGTAACGTCGCGTATCAGACGCCCCACTCCTTGTTTTAACGCGATAGCGGCCTGCGGAATCTGATACTCGAAAAACGGATTCCCGCCCGCCTGCTTCATATGATCGATACGTGCACCCATGACGGGATCTCCCGGAGAACCAAACGGCAGTTTGTCTATCACCACTAATGACAGGGCTTCTCCGCGTACATCCACACCTTCCCAGAAACTGCTGGTACCCAGCAGCACTGAATTACCCACAGACTGAAAAGCCTCGATGAGCTCTCGCTTGGGCATCTGACCCTGTAATAGCAGTGGAAACTCGACGTTGCCTTCAAGCAGACGCGCGGCTTCATGCATGGCGCGGTAGCTGGTGAACAATAGAAATGCGCGTCCCTGGCTCGCTTCCAGTATGGGCTTGATAGTGTCAACAATGGCGCTGGTATAGCTGTTGACCTGAGGCTCCGGCAGGCCCTCTGGCAAGTACAGCAAGGCGTTGTGCCGATAATCGAACGGGCTGTCCACCTGCAGCTCACGAATATCTTCCAGCCCTAACTGGCTCTTGAAATGACTGAAGTCGCCGCCCACGGCAAGCGTTGCCGAGGTAAACACCCAGCTGGCTGTCATGGCTTGCATGGCCTTTTGAAACGGGTTGGCCACCGTCATAGGCGTCATGTTCAGGCTGAACCCGGTGCGGAAGGTTTCGTACCAGTGAATATACTCACCGTTAGCTGGATTATCGGAAAACTGCTTGAGCGACGCTGCGTGTACAACGGCTCTTTTATGGCAGCTTTCCAGCCCCTTGCCACGACTGGCAACCTCTTCCAGTGTTTCCTCCAAGGCACCGAGCAGAATGGTCAGCCGTTCCAGTTCCCGCTCGATGGCAGA
>CALLPU010000045.1 GCA_938016235.1 uncultured Granulosicoccus sp.
AGAGCCGCCACAATAGAACCCAGACAAGGTTGTGAAGTATTGCCAGACAACGCATCCATGGCCGCGTCAATCGCATCTACACCAGCATCCACCGCTGCGAGCACCGTTGCTGCGGATATGCCGGAGGTGTCGTGTGTGTGGAAGTGCACCGGCAAGGAGATCTCTTCGCGCAGTGCCTTGAACAATTGTGTGGCAGAGGCAGGCTTCATGAGCCCACCCATGTCCTTGATACACAGGATGTGCGCACCTGCTTTTTCAAGCTCCTTGGCCAGATCAAGGTAGTACTTCAGGTTGTACTTGGGACGAGCTGAGTCGAGCATGTCGCCGGTGTAGCAGATGCTCGCTTCACACAGTTTGTCTGCCTCCAGAATGGCATCCATGCTCACACGCATGTTGTCAATCCAGTTGAAGCAATCGAAGACGCGAAACAGATCCACACCGGAGCTTGCGGCCTGTTTGATGAAGTGTGCGACCACGTTATCGGGGTAGTTGGTGTAACCCACACCGTTGGCCCCGCGCACCAGCATTTGAAGCAGGATATTGGGTGCGCGCTCGCGAATCATCTCCAGACGTTCCCACGGGTCTTCTGTCAGGAAGCGCATGCTCACATCAAACGTAGCACCGCCCCAGCACTCCAGTGACAGCAGTTCGGGTAGCGCGCGTGCATACGAGTCTGCGATGCCCACGATGTCGTAGGTGCGCATGCGAGTAGCTAACAGCGACTGGTGGGAATCCCGCATGGTGGTATCGGTCACCATCACCTGCGGTGTGTCGCGTAACCATTGTGCAAATTTAACGGGGCCATCGCGATCCAGCCTGTCTTTAGTACCCGGTTGAATATCGTTTTCAAACCACGGTATGTGCGGCGCCAGTGCATCTTCTCTGGGTTTTGCGCGCTCACGAGCCTCGGGGTGACCATTCACCGATACATCGGCGATGTACTGCAGCAGTTTGGTCGCCCGATCCTTTCGTTTCACCTGTTCAAACAGGGCAGGCGTGGTGTCGATGAATTGCGTGGTGTAGGTGTTGTCCATGAACTTCGGGTGACCAATCACGTTCTCCAGGAACGTCAGGTTCGTGGCTACCCCCCGGATTCTGAATTCTCGCAGCGCACGGTCCATGCGCTTGATGACCTCATCAGAGGTGGGCGCCCATGCCGTGACTTTCTCCAACAGAGGATCGTAAAAGCGATTGATGACCGCCCCCGAATACGCCGTTCCACCGTCCAGACGAATGCCAAAACCCGATGCACCACGATAGGCAGTGATGCGACCGTAATCAGGGACGAAATTCTGTTCCGGGTCCTCGGTGGTAATACGGCATTGCATGGCATGACCGTTGAGGGTGATGTTCTCTTGAGCGGGAACCCCTGATTCGGGCGTTCCGATCACAGCACCTTCAACCAGATGGATCTGCGCCTTGATGATGTCGATGCCGGTAACTTCCTCCGTTACCGTGTGTTCGACCTGCACGCGCGGGTTTACTTCAATGAAATAGAACGCACCGGTGTCCATATCCATGAGGAATTCGATGGTTCCGGCACCCACGTAAGACGTAGCGTTGGCTATCTTCAGCGCATACTCGCTGAGCTCCTTTCGCTGTTCATCGTTCAAATACGGGGCTGGCGCACGCTCCACCACTTTCTGGTTTCGCCTCTGAACGGTGCAGTCGCGTTCAAACAGGTGCACAGCGTTGCCGTGCGTATCACCCAGAATCTGTGCCTCCACGTGCCGCGCTCGTTCAACGAGTTTTTCCAGGTAGATTTCGTCCTTGCCGAAGGCGGCCCGCGCTTCACGTCGTGCTTCATTGGCTTCCTTGTCCAGGTCCTCTTCACTGCGAATGGTGCGCATGCCGCGTCCACCGCCGCCCCATGAGGCCTTGAGCATGATGGGATAGCCAATCTCGGCTGCCATGGCCTTGATGGTGGGCAGATCCTCCGGTAAGGGCTTTGTAGCGGGTACTACAGGCACACCGGCTTCCACTGCAAGATTACGCGCCGCCACCTTGTTACCCAGCCGTCGCATGGTGTCGGCTCTGGGGCCGATGAAGGTGATGCCGGCTGCGTCGCAGGCATCCACAAACTCCGGGCTTTCCGACAATAGACCGTAGCCAGGATGAATGGCATCTGCGCCGGAATGTTTAGCTACACGCAGCACTTCGTCGATGGACAGGTAGGACTCGATAGGCCCCATGCTCTTGTCCAGGTGTGGGCCTGTGCCTACCTGATACGCCTCATCTGCCTTGAAACGGTGCAGGGCAAGTTTGTCTTCCTCTGCCCAGATGGCCACCGTCTTGATGCCGAGTTCGTTCGCTGCACGAAAAATACGGATCGCAATTTCAGAGCGATTGGCAACAAGAATCTTCTTGATCGACAAAACGGTAGTCTCCAGTGTTCAGGTGAGGAGACTCAATTCTACGCAGTTGTGTGCTAACCGTCAGGCAAGGCGATATCGAAGCGGAACTTGACAAGGACGTCAAAGCCCACGAAATCGTCATTATCCTGACTCTCCATGCCGATATCGTAGTCACGGCGGTCGATGGAAAATTCACCGCGTGCCACACGTTTACCGTCCTCGTCAGACAGGGTCATGGGGAAGCTGACGCTGGTGGTGGCCTCCTTGATGGTCAGGTCGCCAGTGACCAACAACGTGCCGTCGTCCCCCGGCTCTACACGTGTAGAGGTGAAAACAGCTTCCGGAAATTGCGCCACGTTAAACCACTCGCTGTCGGGCAACGAGCCCTCTACTTGAGAGTCTTCGCTGCTCAGGCTGGTTGTTTGCACCCGAGCGGTGATGGAGCTGTTGGCAGGTGTGGTTTCATCGATAACTGCCTCCACCTGCGATTCGCTGAAAATCCCCGGTGTTTGTTCACCGGTAACATCGGCTACGAAACTGACTTCGCTATCGCCAGCGGCTAGCAGGGCCGCTTCATTGCCGGATTCTGCGGAGAGATAAAGCCCGGTGCCCGCAGCACCCACTGCTACAAACAGTGCGGCGATCTTGCTCTTGAAAGCAGAGGACGACCAGTCTGGCAGCATGCGGCTCAGGATGGTGTCTTTGTCAATGAAATGGTGCTTCAGGGCCGCGCCGATATGGGCCAGCAGAATCACGATAAGCGCGGTGCCGGCATAATGATGGTAATGATGAAACGAGGACGCAATGTCGGCTCGGTTGGGTAGCTCGGTGAGCACGGGCAGGTGAGGCCAGGTGATGACGCCGAACAGCACCGTGTCGATGTTCAGTGGAGAGGCTGACACCATGATCCATCCGGTAACCGGCAGCGCGAACATCAAGACGTATAACATCAGATGTGCACCGCCCGCGGCGCGTTTCTGCCAGCTGGGCAGGGAGGCGGGTTCCGGAGGTGGCTTGTGCGTAAAACGCCAGAGAAGGCGCAGCACGGAGAGGATCAGCACCGTGATGCCGAAGCTCTTGTGTGATTGGGTCAGGACATATCGAAGCGGGTCGTTCTCCTCCAGAGTCACCATGTATTTGCCGATGGCCAGCAATCCTATGATGAAAATGGCGATGAGCCAGTGAAAGATGACGGCGATGTCGCCGTATCGCTGCTCGGGAGAACGACCCATGTTCGTGAAGCCTGAATACTTAAGTTAAAAGTGACTTGAAACGTTACTGGGCTTTGACCATCTCCGCCGAGATGTTCAGGGATACCTCATCACTGACGTTAGGGGCGAATTTGCCAAGCCCAAAATCCGAGCGTAGCAGGTTTCCTGAGGCGTCGATACCAATGACAGGTTTGCCACTCATCGGGTGATTCATGGCGGCATTGATGGTGACGTTCAGGCTCACAGGCTTGGTCATGTCCTTGACGGTCAGGTCGCCGGTTACCTTGTAGGCGCCATCGCCAGCGGCTTCAATGCTGGTGGACATGAAGGTGATTTCAGGGTTTTCTGCCGTGTTGAGCCAATCGCTGCTGGTGATGTGGTCTTTCCAGATTTCGGAGCCGGTGACGATGCTGTCTGCGTCAATGACCACAGAAATCATGGATTTGGTGGGATCTTCATTGTCCAGGTTCAGATCCACGGTGAAATCGTCGAAGCTGAGAGTGGGGTTGGACAGGCCGAGGTGGTTGTACTGGAAGTTCACGTAGGCGTGAGTGGGATCAACCTGATAGGTGCCGCTGGGTACCGCAGAGAGATCTGCTGCCTGTACAGCGCCCGCAGTCAGCAGTATTGCGCCGATAGCCGTATGGTTCGCAAGGTTTTTGAGTAAAGCCATAGTGCAAATAGTCTCCGAAAGGTGGTTTTAGTGAATCGAGAAAAAACCCGAAGTGGGTGAGATAGTGCTCGACGGCGGAAAGTTCAACGTCGTATAATGTTTTCCACGGATTACTTGCACGTTACTACGCGCCCGTAGCTCAGTTGGATAGAGTACCTGGCTTCGAACCAGGTGGTCGGAGGTTCGAATCCTTCCGGGCGCGCCAATCCTGAAACATCCCCAAACCTTCAGAATCAGCCTTCAAGGCATGAACTTAGATTCGAACCGAAAGAGGTTCGACAACTTGCGCCAGCAAGTTGTGACAAGCGGCCCACCGGCCGCGTGCCCCGAAGGGGTGAGATTGCCCCTAGGCAATCGAAGTCCATCCTTCCGGGCGCGCCATCTCCCTACAAGCCCCAACCTCCATAAACGATTGAGCGGAG